>DBJWYX010000071.1:0-10280 GCA_052360825.1 Candidatus Wunengus sp. YC64 | reverse complement strand
ATGTCTGAAGATGCCTTCAAGACCTCTTTATTGTGCGGACTGGATATTGCACAGGGAATTGGATATGAGACGGTAGTGCTGGTGCCAGGCAGTCTTGGTGAGCGTTCTACGATTAACCTGTTTGATATCCCGAAAGACCAGGTTATTCAGATAAGCAATTTTGTTGGCTTTATGCTTACTGCTGCAGGGCAGAGGAACTTTAAAAGGATCATACTTGCGGGACATCCAGGGAAATTGGCCAAGTTGTTGCGGGGTGATTTTCAGACACACAGCGCAGTCTCAAAGCCCGCAAATGATATACTCATAGGCATCATAGAGCAGCAAGTACAGAATGGGGGTCAGGGGTCAGGGGACTGGGGCCAGAAGACCGAAACAAGACTACCAGATGCAATGCTTAATCATTTAAAAGAGGTTTCAACCGTAGAAGGAATCGTTGAATTATTAAGAGAGTATAAATATTTATCTTTAATGAATGAAGTTGCCGAAAAGGTTGAAACTAAGGTACTTGAATTTTACAGGGACAAACAGCCGTTTCCCGCCTTAGAGGTCGGTGTGATTTTATTTGATATGAAAGGCTCGATTATAGGCATTTCGAATAGCGCCCAAAAATGGTTGAACGTTACAAAAACAAAGTAATCATCGTGGGTTGTGGTCCTGGAGTAAAGGCGTATATTTCTCCCAAGGCCCTTTATAACGTCAAAAAGGCTGATATACTTATAGGGAGCCGGCGTTTGTTAAAACTCTTTTCAGATGTTGATGCTGAAAAAATAGTCCTGGAGAAGAATTACCGTATCTTAGTAAATAGGATTGCGGATTGGAGTTCTACGAAACAGGTCGTGGTACTGGTGAGCGGCGACCCGTGCTTCTTTAGTTATACGAAGTTGATAGTAAAGAAGCTGGGTCGTGAATTTTGCACAATTATTCCCGGTATTAGCAGCATACAGTTTGCCTTTGCAGCTATAGGAGAAAGTTGGGATGATGCCTGCTTTATCAGCCTGCACGGAAGGGATGCCGAGTATGCACAACTCATGAAAAATGTGAGGGAACACTCGAAAGTCGGAATACTGACAGACCATAAAAATACCCCTGCTGTTATCGCCCGTCAATTATTAGCAGGCGGAATTCGGGACAGGCAAATGTTCATTTGTGAAAATCTCTCTCTTCCGGAAGAACGTATCTTGGAAACAGATTTAGCCTCTGCTGTTAATATAAATACGAATGGCGCAATTGTGGTAATTATAAAGAAGGATTAACGGACTGTCTTGCCACTAATTGACACGAAATAATGTTTCAGTTCCCCCCTCCCCTAACCCCTCCCACAAGGGGCGGGGGAAAAACGTTTCCTCCCCCTGTCCCTCACTGAGGGGGAGAAAGGGCATAAGCATTAACTTAAGAAGTTAATTTAATTTAAATGCAATTAAATATCGAATATCGAACAGAAAATGTCGAATTATTAAGTTTTTTTCCTTCGAAATTCAATATTCCTTGTTCTGCATTCGATATTTTGCTCTAAAATGCTATAGTTCTTTCTTAAGTTAACGCTTAGGGGGAGAAAGGGGGAGGTCAGGTGGGAGTGCTGAACTGTCACGAATAAGGAAATACAGGAGCAAGAGAGTAAAGGTTCCCTCGCCCCTGGTGGGAGAGGGTTAGGGTGAGGGGAAATTTGTTGGGATGAATAACTACCTATGAAAACAGGAAACTTTTACGGCATTGGTCTGGGTCCAGGCGACCCCGAACTCCTCACATTAAAGGCCCTTAATACTATTCAAACGACGGATTGCATTTTCGTACCAAAATCCGATACGAAAGAGGACAGCCTTGCATTGGATATTGTTAAGGATTATGTGAAAGGGAAAAGGGTCATTGAACAGATTTACCCTATGACAAAGGACAAACAGACCCTGAACGCCGCCTGGTTAAAAGCAGCGGAAGAAATCCATAATGAAGTGAAAAAAGGATACAACGCGGTTTATCTGACGCTGGGTGATCCCATGACCTTCAGTACTTATATCTATCTGCTACGCCATCTGAACACCATGTTGCCAGAAAAAGCCATCCACACGATTCCGGGCATTACTTCATACAACGCCGCTGCATGTGCAGCCAATTATCCCCTACTAACAGGAGACGAGCGGCTGGCGGTAATTCCCATTCCAAAAGACATCTCTGAATTGCGCCCTATTCTGGAATCTTTTGATACGGTTGTCATGATGAAAGTCGCTAAAAAACTGGATGAAGTAATTCAATTACTCGAAGACATGAAACTTTTCGAAAATGCCTTGTTCGCTTCTTATATTGGTCAAAAAGATGCATATATTACCTGTGACATCGTATCACTAAAGGGCAGTGGAAGGGGTTATATGTCTGTCCTCATTGTAAGACGAAGGAAATGAAAATTTCAATGTATCCTTTACCAATTATGAATTTACATTCACTATGTACGGGTCTGACACGCCGGATTCGTGGAATGTAGCCATTTCATTCAATAACTTTACCGCCGCCTCCATCAGACCAATACCTATGGCAGCGCCAGTACCTTCGCCTAATCTCATGTTTAAATCCAATAATGGGATTTTGTTTAACAGATTTAACATCATCCTGTGCCCCTTTTCAGCAGATACGTGGGAGGCTATGAGATATTTGTTTACCTTTGGCTCTATTGCATTGGCAATCAGGGCTCCTGCCGTTGAAATAAAGCCATCCAGCATTATTGGCATACGATAGCGTGCCGCACCTAAACATAAACCGGCAATTCCTCCAATCTCGTATCCTCCGACCTTTGACAGCACATCTATCGGATCATTTGGATTCGGCTGATTCAGATCAATTGCCTTTTTTATTACACTGATTTTCCTTTGCAGCACCTCATCATCTAATCCCGTCCCACGACCCGTTGCCACGTCGACATCCATTTTGCCCATAACGGCAAGAATGGCGCTGCTTGGTGTAGTGTTTCCGATCCCCATGTCTCCCGTGCCAATAATATCCAACCCTTCTTCCATTTCTTCTTCAATCAACTCAATGCCAGCCTCAATGGATTGGACGGCCTCTTCTCTGGACATTGCCGGTCCCACTGCCATATTTCTCGTACCCAGACCGACCTTCTTTATTTTCAGACATTGTTTCGCTTCCAGGTGTGAAGCTACGCCGCAATCAACCACTATCACCTTTGCGCCAATATGACGCGCAAGAACGTTGATAGCCGCACCGCCTGCCATAAAATTTTGCACCATTTGTTCCGTCACATGCTGTGGAAAAACACTGACACCTTCTGCCACCACGCCGTGATCGCCCGCCATCGTAAATATCTTTTTATTTTGTATCTTGCAATTCACGTCTCCCTTTATAGAGGCATATATCGTCGCCAACTCTTCCATCCTTCCCAAACTACCGCTCGGTATGGCAAATGCCTTGAATTTATTTCTGATTTCTCCTTGTGCGTCGAGCACAACTTCTTCTATATGCCTTAAGGTATGTTTTAACAGTTTCATTTTTTACAGATTATAAATGTTGAAACAGATAACAACTTTTACTATATTATGAGTTAAATAGAAGGATGAAATTTTATACATCTCACTTGCATAATTCAAGCAAATTCAATATGAAAGCTCCATTATATAAAATTGAATATGCCTTATTAAATAATGGTTTAATTGATAAGGAACAACTAGATAAGGCCAAAGATGTCCAGGCAAAACAACGTATCAAGCTTGAAGACGCACTCGTTAAACTTGGATTTCTGACCTATTCAGAAATAATCCAGTTTTTCTCCTCACAATATGACTTACCGGTAATCGATCTTGATAAAGCCAATATTACACCTGAGATAATTAATCTAATACCCGTACAACTCGTAAAAAAACATCACATTGTGCCCGTATCAAAAGATAATGGCGTTATCACCATTGCAGTGAGTAGTCCACCGGATCTTGGGTTCATAGACAACATGCGTTTTATGTTCAACGCGGATTTCAAATGCGTTCTTACTACACCAGAAAACATAAAGAAGGCTATAAATAAATATTATGAGTTGGAACCGACGGAAACCGTAGACACCTTACTGAAAGAACTAAAGGTCCGCGAGTCTCCCGCAACTGCAGCGGAGATTGAACAAATAGAAAAGCCTCAAGCTGAGGCAAAAGGAATGGAAGACGAAGGGCCGATTATTCAGCTCGTTTCTTTAATTATTAATAAGGCCATCGTCTCACGCGCCAGTGATATCCATGTGGAACCTCTTTCCAACAGATTACGCGTCCGGTACCGCATCGATGGCGTGTGTCAGGAGGCAGACGTGCTTCCGAAGCAATTACAGGACTCGGTTATTTCCAGAATCAAGATACTTGCCAATATCGATATTTCAGAAAAGAGGAGACCACAAGACGGGCGCATTGGTATTAATTATCAAGGCAAGGATTTGGACATTCGTGTATCTTGTTTGCCTTCTATTTACGGAGAAAGCGTTGTCATGCGTCTCCTTGAAAAATCGACCATACTGATGAACCTAAAATATTTAGGATTTTATGAAAATGACTACAAACGGTTTCATTCCATAATCAAAAAACCCAATGGCATATTGCTCATTACCGGCCCCACCGGCAGTGGAAAAACAACCACACTATATGCCGCCATTAATGAACTTAACAAAGGCGATACAAAGATCATTACTGCTGAAGACCCTGTTGAATATACCCTTCGGGGCATTAATCAATGTGAGGTAAATGATAAAATTGGTTTTAATTTTCCCACAATACTAAGAACCATGCTCCGTCAGGATCCGAACATTATCCTTGTTGGAGAAATCCGTGATACAGAAACTGCGGATACCGCTATCGCCGCCGCCTTAACAGGACATCTTGTCCTCAGTACCCTTCATACCAATGATGCCCCTTCCGCTGTTACAAGATTAATTGATATGGGTATAAAACCCTTCCTTATTGCCTCGTCGCTACAGGGTATAATGGCTCAACGACTGGTTAGGACAATCTGTACAAATTGTAAAGAATCTATCAAATACTCCCCTGAACAATTGTTGGAAATGGGGTTTGAAATAGATGCGTTGAAAGATTTTTCCTTTTATACAGGGAAAGGTTGTAAAAACTGTAACAACATCGGCTATCACGGCAGAATTGGTATTTATGAACTGTTGGAGATGAATGAAACTTTACGTGACATGACATATCGCATGGCTGCAACAGAAGAAATCAGAAAAGTTGCAAAGACATCGGGGATGACGTCACTGAAAGAAGACGGCCTCAGGAAGGCCAAAGACGGCAAAACCACGTTAGATGAGGTATTCAGGGTTACAGGAATAGAAGAATAACGCTTTTTTTATATTTATAGTGAACGACAAAAGAAAGTTGATATAAAAACCAATCATGCAGTTACAAGATAAAACAAAAATAAATATACGGACCGAAGCCAAGAGGCGGCTCTTCGGTCAAATACTAAAGGATAAGGGTTTTGTCACTGAAAATCAGATTCGGGAAGCCCTGGCTATCCAAAAACAAAAAGGAGGCCTGATTGGAGATATCCTGGTAAGTCTTCATTATGTTTCTAATGAGCAGATTATGCTTGCTTTGAGTGAATATTTAGGATTGGAAATTGTAAGCATCGAAGGCATAGAGATACCATCTGAAATCATAAATATGATACCTCCTGCCATTGCTCAATTATATCGCATAATTCCTATAAACATAAAAGATGATACCCTCACTATTGTCCAGGCAGATGCCTTAAACTTTGAGACACTCGATGATTTAAGATTAATGCTGAAGCATCAAATAAGGCCAGTCCTTTGCCACAAAGATATTGTCCTTCGTGCACTGGAAAAATACTATCCTAAAAAGCACGAATCTGTGGAACAACTATTATTAGAATTCAAAGAAGATACGTCATACGCCGAATCTACCAGGGGAGAGTATATCGACATAGACGAATTAAGGAAGATGGCAGATGCAACCCCTGTAAAGAAATGGGTTAATCTTATGTTCCTTGATGCCATTTTGGATAAGGCCAGCGATATACACTTGGAACCCTTCGAAGACGGATTTAAGATTAGATACAGAATTGACGGTATACTTTACGATAAGATTTCGCCTCCAAAACAACTGGGTATACCTATTACCTCAAGAATAAAGGTGATGTCCAGCATGGACATTTCGGAAAGAAAATTACCACAAGATGGTCGTATTCAACTGAATGTTGGAGGCACGCTCATTGATTTACGTGTTTCTGCACTTCCCACAAAATATGGAGAAAGTGTTGTTATGCGTTTGCTGAATAAATCTGCTGTATCACTCAATCTGGATACACTTGGATTTCGGCCTGACGAACTAAAATTAATACACCAATTATTGAATAAACCCAACGGAATTATTCTTGTTACAGGCCCAACCGGCTCAGGGAAAACAACCACCTTATATGCTGCTTTAAATTACTTAAACGATATCGGCACAAAAATTATTACCACGGAAGACCCTGTAGAATATGATATTGACGGTCTTGTTCAAGTACAGATAAACACGTCTATTGGTGTAGATTTTGCGCGTTGTTTAAGGGCTATTTTAAGGCAAGACCCTGATATCATCCTTGTGGGCGAAATACGAGATGAAGAAACGGCCAGGATTGCGATACAAGCTTCATTGACAGGGCATTTAGTTTTTAGTACACTGCACACCAATGATGCTCCTACCACAGTAACACGCTTAATTGATATTGGTGTTAAGCCGTATTTAATTGCCGCAACCCTGGAGGCTGTCATTAGCCAAAGATTAGTGCGAAAGATATGTACCTCGTGTAAAGAAGAATACGAACCATCAGATGAATCTTTGATGGAACTAAACCTTACAAAGGCAGATGTCAAAGGGAAAAGGTTTTTCCGGGGCAAGGGCTGTAACAACTGTAATAACATTGGTTATAAGGGTCGTATGGGTATATATGAAATTATATTGATGAATAGCGAAATACGAAGGTTAATTACAGAACAGGCAAACACTAATGTCATTAGAATGGCTGCAAAAAATAATGGAATGAATACTTTACGAGAGAGTGGTTTATTCGCGATATTCAATGGATTAACAACAGTTCAAGAAATCGTAAGAGAAACGATGATAACCTAACCTGGACAAGCCAGAACCAAACATGAACTGAGTTAAATTTTAGATTTACGATTTTCTCAATCGTTCGACTGAGCGCTCACGACGAAGTCTCAAATCGTAATTCGTAATTCGTAAATATTTGCTAAAAGTGTCAAGATATTTTTCGTAAGAGACTAAATTAGATAAGGGTTATTACTGATGTCCATTTTTCAATATAGCGCCGTCAATAATAAGGGGCAGACAGTAAAAGACAGAATAGAGGCATCCGGCACTGACGATGCTATTGCAAAAATACGCTCATTAGGCCGTTTTCCAACGAACATCAAAGAAATCCACCTTCGCCAGAAAGCAGGCGAAACACCCACCGAAACAACTCCCCCTGTCAAAAAGCGCAGGGAAATATCGATCTCCATTGGCGGGGTGAAATCAAAAGAACTGACCACCTTCACACGGCAACTGTCAACGCTCCAGGATGCAGGACTCCCCATCGTTCGCGGTTTAAAAATACTTGCATCTCAGATGAAAAAGGGGTTACTGAAAAAGACGACACTAAAGGTTATCGAAGACGTTGAAGGGGGAAATACCCTTTCTGGTGCACTTGCAAAGCATCCGAGGGTTTTTGATAAGCTGTATGTAAATATAGTGAAAGCAGGGGAAATAGGCGGCGCACTGGACATCATCTTACAGCGATTGGCCGATTTCCGGGAAAAAACTGAGCGGCTGGTAAGAAAAATAATCGGCGCTATGATATATCCCACCGTTGTGACGGTCGTGGCGATTAGTATTTTAATTGGGCTCATGATTTTTATCATTCCAAATTTTGCAAAAATATTCGAAGAGTTAAATTTGGAGTTGCCAACCCCAACCAAAATGCTCATTACCTTTAGCACAATTCTAAAGACACAGTGGATGTTTATCCCTGCTGTCCCATTTGGCGCCTTTATACTATACAAGATATTGGGTAAAATAAAAAAAACACGATTAATCATAGACAAAACAAAGTTTAAATTACCAATTTTTGGGGCAATTATAAACAAATCCACCGTTTCAAGGTTTTCTCGTACACTTGCAACCTTAACATCGAGTGGAGTGCCTATCCTGGACGCACTTACCAATGTTAAGGACGCCACAGGAAATGCTGCCATGGGGCAAGCCATTCAAAATATCCATGACAGCATAAGAGGCGGTGAAAGTATCACGAAACCTCTCCGGGCTTCTAAAATATGCGATGAAATGGTAGTCAATATGGTGGAAGTGGGAGAAGAAACGGGAGAATTGGATAAGATGCTTACCAAGGTGGCAGACAATTACGACGATGAGGTCGACAGGGCTGTAGAGGCCATGGTGAGTCTGATTGAGCCTATTATGATTGTGTTTCTCGGCGGCTCGGTAGGCTTTATCGTAATAGCTATGTTCGTGCCTCTTATTAAATTAATGCAAGGAATTGGAGGCGGTGGTTAAGAACGAATAGCGAATACTCGTACACTTTACCTGAAATTTTATTACGAACTTCCGATAATTATAGTATCACAATAAAAATTGCAAATTGAAAAATGCAAAATTAACTTTGCAATTTGCTTTTTATAATTTTCATTTATCACTACCGACTTGTTCGGTTAGGAACAATCCATGTGAAACATAGTGGCTTTACTCTTGTCGAATTAATCGTTGTCATGGCCATTGCAGGCCTCCTTGCAGGATTAATTCTCCCTGTATTTTTACATGGAGGCCTCGACGAAGGCGTTAGTACGTTACAGAGCAGCGTACTCTCCGCAAAAACTTTTTCCATAACAAAACGAAAGCGATGCACACTAACACTGACCGCAGATTATTATACGGGTTCCAATCCTTTGCCTTGTTTATTAACGATTGAGGACACAGGAGTCAGCACCTTTAAGAAACAGTATCGACTTCCCAAGTATATAAGATTCTGGCAATATGAAGTAGTGGGCAGCAGCCCTGCAACTTTTACCAGTGGAACGAAAACGGTTTACTTTGAGCCGAGTGGCATAGCGCATGATGCACCGGGTTTTAATTCACCGCAGGACATTATTATTACGTTAAAAGATATTAAGACTGATATTACAACCAGTCGAACAATTATTGGAAACACATGTCAAACAAGAAAATAGAACTTTCGTTAAATAACGTAGCGCGGCAAAGCCGCAACCAAAGTTTCCGTTTAATGGCGGAGTCATCCAAAAAATACAATTTTGGAAATAAACATTTTGGATACATGCGAGAGCGGTGGAATGCCTTATTATCCCCTCTAAAAAGAGGGGACAAAGGGGTGTGTTATTCAGCCTATAACACACCCCCAACCCCTCTTGGTAGAGGGGAGTCTAGTAGTCATTACTTTTGCGACAGTCAAACACTGTTTGTTCATGAAAAGAAATTTAACATACACAAAGAACGCGGATTTACACTGATTGAAGTCCTTATCTCTATATTTGTTCTCTCCATAGGTATCTTTGGGGTCATGGCGTTATTTCCTGTCGGAATACATCAAACAGGTAAAATTGCCAGGAATACCATTGGGGCCATTTCTGCAGAGATACCTCTTGCATATACATCGTATAAATTTCCTGCAGAGAATGTCAGTGGCACTGACTATGACACCCAGGATATTGTAAACCTTATATCCGGAACCACGACTCCTACGTGCTACTTCTTCCCGGATACTGGCACTATTACAATATCTGGCAACGCCTCATTTGGCTGGAATACGTCCCTTGTTCCTGTAGATATGGATAGTAATGGCACTTCAACAACGATAGGAGAAACCTACCTGTTCAGACAGCATACTGCAATCTATAAAAACTACACGACAAGTAGCGGTACAGCAACTTTTACTTTTAATAACACGACAATATCCAATGTTTCAAATATCAACAACATTTCAGTCAATGATTACATCTGTAACACACGAAATCATATCTGGTATCGTGTGACAGGCGTTAATACTTCTGCAGGCAATGTGACAATACAACAATCTTATGAATATGAAACAACAACTGCTGCTCCGTATGTTTCTACAGATACCATTGTGGGTCTTTACAACACCATGCTAACTCCGGATTAATTTTTAAATGAAATCATTTAAACACAAACTAAAAATCACAATCCTCTTGCTGGTTCAATCGTCCTCGATTGAACCAAAATGTTTCGGTTCAGGCTACAAGC
>DBJWYX010000070.1:0-10400 GCA_052360825.1 Candidatus Wunengus sp. YC64 | reverse complement strand
AGCTAATAACCTATTCAGCAATAAACAGAATGGTATTAATAATAATTTTACTTATCTCTATATCATTCATTTCACACGACGTTTTTGCAACAGAAGGCAAGAACGGAAACATATCACAAAAACAAACCAACAAGAAAACAGTTGCTATCGTTAAGAACGATAACAATGCAACTTTAGACCTAAAATGGTTAATTAACGAAGCTGTAGAACATAATCCTGAAATCATTGCAGCCCAAAAGCGCTTAAATGCTGCAAAGGCAAAGGTTCCACAGGCCAAGTCATTGGATGATCCTTCAGTACGTGTCGGTTCTTTTGATATGTCAAACAGTCCAATCAATATCGAAGGTCAAACCGACATGCTCCAACAGCGTTTTGGTGCATCACAGAAGATACCTTTCCCTGGAAAACTTCGTCTCAGAGGCGAGGTAGCCATTGAAGAGTCTAGCATGGTAGAAAAAGAACTTCAGGCTAAAATACAAGAAATTACAACCCTTATAAAATCAGCATTTTATGAACTCTATTACATTAACAATGCTGTTAACATCACTGAGGAAAACAGAGACTTACTCGGTAAATTTGCAAAAATCGCAGAAACAAAATATTCCGTGGGTAAAACCACCCAAAGAGACGTGCTTGCGGCACAGGTTGAATTGTCTACATTAGCCAATAACCTCATTGTTTTGAACAAAGAAAGGGAATCAATCATCGCCAGATTAAATATATTATTAGACAGACCGACACAAACATCGTTAGGGAAACCACGCCCATTTGAAAAACATACCCTCAATTTAACAATAAAGGAATTAGAAGACCTTGCCATAAAAAATCGGCCAGAACTGAAAAAGTTTGATCACGCTATTAAAAAGAATGAGGCAAACTTAAATCTTTCAAAAAAGGATTATTACTTTGCAGACTTTGAACCGATGGTGGAATATATGCAAGAGAATGGTAGGCCAGATACATGGGCATCGGAAATCACGATCAACGTTCCCTGGCTGTGGCCAAAAAATCGATTAAAGATTAAAGAGGCAAACGAAGACCTTCAGGCCGCCAAGTCGGATTATCGTTTTATAAACAATAAGACTTTATTCGAGGTCAAAGATCTTTTGGTAAAGATACAATCATCAGAAAGTACGGTAAATCTCTATAAAACAGGCGTAATCCCCCAGGCTGAACAATCATTAAAGGCCGCTCGCATTGGATACGAAACAGACAGGGTGGATTTCCTTACCTTGATTGATAGCCAGAGGATTCTTTTGAATTCGAGGTTGCTTTACAACAGGGCACTGGCCGATTTTGAACAAAACCTGGCAAACATGGAAAGGGCCGTGGGTATGCAATTGACGCAATAACTTATTTTTTGTGAATTTAGTTTTACAATATGTAAATATAGCCAAGTTCTTTTTAGTTTATAGAGAAATTTGTTGAAATCTTTGCATATTAGTAAAGTACATATTTTAAGTTTTTTAATATTTCTTATCAGGTTCGAACGGAGGTTACCATGAGTTGTATTTTACGTACAGTATTAACATTTACTTTTATCATTGGTTTAGGCAGCAATTATGTCAGTAAAGTCCTATGGGCATGTGGTGGGGTATGTAGCGAAGAAGGTGGGCATAGCAGTCACGAATCGAGCGGGCATGTAGTCCAAACAAAAGCAGAAATGAAGGGTGGAAAAGGTGAGATTGTAAAAGACCCCGTGTGCGGTATGGAGGTCAGCGATATCAAAAAGGCATCTTCGGAAAAGTATAAAGGCACGGTCTACTACTTCTGCTCAAAAAACTGCGAAAAGACCTTTAAAAAGAATCCAGCACCCTATACCTGTGGATGTGCTGCTAGGATGAAGGATTGTGATTGCGGCCATTGCAAAGGTAAAGAAGAAACGTGTCTTTGTTTATCGGAAAAAGAGGAAGGTGAAACACACGAACATACTCATGAACATACTGGAGTTGAAAGCCATGAAGAACATAAGCATTAATGGAGATATTTTTTAATAAAAATTCATGCTTATACATGAGGTGAATTTCTTAACAAAATAAGAAGGCGCAAAATGAAAAGATATATATTTCTTACACTTGCCATATGCATAGTTGTAGGATGTCAATATGGTTGTACAAGTAAAAGAAGTGATACTTCAGAAAAGGTAATATACTATTGCCCGATGCATCCAAATTACACGTCTAACAAGCCGGGGGACTGCCCTATTTGCAGCATGAAATATGTACCGAAGGAAACAACAGAAAAGGCAACTTACTATTGCCCAATGCATCCAACTTATACATCCGATAAGTCGGGGGATTGTCCGATCTGCAGCATGAAATATGTACTTAAAGAAACAATGAAAGAAGCTCCTGAATCATCCAGTGCAAGTGATCGTCTCACAATAAATATAAGCCCTGTGAGACAGCAATTAATAGGGGTCAAAACCGAGGTTATTAAGAAACAACCGATACATAAAATGATAAGGGCTGTTGGTATTGTTGATTATGATGAATCAAAGATTGTACATGTTAATACTAAATTTGAAGGCTGGATTGATGAGCTGTATGTGAATTATACGGGACAATACGTTAAAAAAGGACAACCACTTTTCAGAGTTTACAGCCCTGAACTTGTATCAGCACAGAAAGAATACCTCCTTGCACTTGAGACAAACAAATCTCTGCAGCATAATACATCAAAGATAGACACAGTGGCAAAATCCATTCTCGAATCATCATGGCGCAAGTTAAAGATATTGGGTATCAATGACGATCAAATTTCATCACTCGAGAATACCGGTAAGGTTGAAATGTATTTGACCATATACTCCCCTATAGATGGTTTTGTAATTCAAAAAAATGTTTTTAAGGGACATCATTTCCTTCCTGGTGACGATCTTTATATGATAGCAGATCTCTCAAATATCTGGGTACTTGCCCAGATTTATGAGTACGAGCTTCCCTTCATTAAGCTGGGTCAAGAGGTGAGAATATCTTCCCCTTACATTCCAGAGAAAACATTCACAGGGACGGTCTCATATATTTATCCTGGCATATCCAGTGAAACAAGAACGATTAAGATAAGAATTGAGCTTAGTAATCCAGATTTTGTACTGAAGCCTGGAATGTACGTGAACGTTGAGATACATGTGGATTGCGGGACAAAGATTGCGGTGCCAATTGGAGCAGTCCTTGATGCAGATGAAAGGAAGATTGTCTTTGTTGACCTTGGAGATGGTTATTTTGAACCAAGGGAAATCAAGGTTGACGTGTATGGAGAGGGAATGTATGAAGTTATAGAAGGAGTTAAAGAAGGAGAAAAGGTAGTTACATCCGCGAACTTCTTTATTGACTCTGAATCAAGCTTAGAAGCTGCACTGAGTAAGATGGGTGCTGGTAGTAAAAGCTCTGAGAGTACAGAATCTCCAGGAGCTGATTGATGATTAACAAAATTATTGAAATCTCTGCACGAAACAAATTTATTGTATTTATCCTTGTTGGAGCTGCTGTTATCACAGGATGGTGGTCGC
The DNA here is from genome assembly GCA_052360825.1 of Candidatus Wunengus sp. YC64. GTDB lineage: Bacteria > Planctomycetota > Brocadiia > Brocadiales > Brocadiaceae > Wunengus. Next base: position 6,889 of record DBJWYX010000070.1, on the reverse strand, counting down.
TTAAGAATGTATCACTCGATGCAATACCTGATCTATCAGATACCCAGGTAATCATATATTCACGCTGGGACCGCAGTCCTGATATTATAGAAGATCAGGTTACCTACCCAATTGTCACCGCAATGCTTGGCGCGCCAAAGGTAAAAACTATCAGAGGGTTTTCAGATTTTGGCTATTCCTATGTGTATATTGTATTTCAGGATGGCACTGACCTGTACTGGGCCCGTTCAAGGGTTCTTGAGTATCTGAGTAAGATAATTCCTCGCTTACCAGAAGGGGTTAGTACAGAATTAGGACCTGATGCAAATGGTCTTGGCTGGGTTTATGAATATGCACTTGCCGATGAATCCGGTAATAATAGTATAGAGAAGCTCAGAAGCTTTCAGGACTGGTATCTGCGGTATTATCTCCAATCAGTACCGGGTGTGGCAGAGGTTGCACCCGTTGGCGGATTCGTAAAGCAGTATCAAGTGAATGTAGACCCCAATCGCCTGCTCGCTTACAACATCCCGCTCGAAAAGGTAATAGAGGCAATTAGGCAAGGCAATAATGATGTTGGTGGAAGGCTCGTTGAATTCACGGGAAGAGAATATATGGTAAGGGGAAAGGGCTACATCCATTCCACAGAAGATATAGAAAAGATCGTTGTAGGGATTAATGAAGAGGGTGGCACGCCCATTCTTATAAAGAACATTGGAGATGTTATTTTAGGACCCGATATCCGAAGAGGTGTGGCTGAACTTGATGGCAAAGGAGAGGTAGTAGGCGGTATAGTAATAATGAGGGATAAGGAAAACGCCCTAAAAGTTATTGATAGGATTAAAGAAAAAATAAAGGTTATAGCATCCGCATTGCCCAAAGGTTGTAAAATTATAACAACCTATGATCGTTCTGAATTGATTAAGAGAGCCATAGAAACACTGAAGGGAACGCTTAGAGAAGAGTTGATAGTTGTAAGCATTTTTATTCTGATCTTTCTCTGGCATTTCCCAAGCGCAATAATCCCAATCATTACCATCCCTATTGCAATTATTATCTCGTTCATTCCCATGTATCTCATGGGCATTACATCAAACATCATGTCCCTCGGTGGTATTGCAATTGCAATTGGGGCAATGGTTGACGCTGCAATAGTAGTCGTTGAGCAGACGCATAAAAGGCTTGAATACTGGAATGCAGGTGGAAGAAAAGGGAGTTATCAAGAGGTAATTATCAATGCAGTGAAAGAGGTTGGCGGACCAAGCTTCTTCTCACTACTGGTAATTGCCGTTTCTTTCCTGCCTATTTTTACGCTTGAAGCACAGGAAGGAAGACTCTTTAAACCCCTTGCCTATACAAAGACATTTTCCATGGTTGTGGCTGCTCTTCTTGCAATAACGCTAGTCCCGGCGATAATGCTTTTGTTCATTCGTATGAAAAATTATACATTCCGTCCTGCATGGCTTGCCAAGGTTACGAATGCGGCACTGGTTGGGAAGATACAGAGTGAGAATACACATCCTATCAGCAGACCACTTATAAAGATCTATCATCCTGCTGTTGAATTCGTTGTAAAGCATAGCTGGGCAGTAATAATTTCTGCGATTCTCCTTGTAGCTTCTACGATAGGATTTATCTATCCGAGACTCGGTTCTGAATTTATGCCACCACTCAATGAAGGCGCAATTCTTTATATGCCAATAACATTACCTGGCATCTCCGTTACAGAGGCTGGGAGTCTGCTTCATGTTCAGGATAAGATTTTAAAATCCTTTCCGGAAGTCGAAAGGGTTTTTGGTAAGATAGGCAGGGCAGATTCATCAACAGACCCTGCACCGCTCTCCATGGTAGAGACCACCATTACATTGAAACCGGAATCAGAGTGGCCTAAAATAAAAAAATGGTATTCTTCTCTTCCTGAAATCCTGCAAAAGCCTTTCAAACATATATGGCCTGATCACAAAAGCATGGAAGAACTTATTTCAGAGATGGATAAAATCATGAGATTCCCGAGTGTTTCAAATGCATGGATAATGCCCATTAAGACAAGGATAGATATGCTTACAACGGGGATAAGGACGCCTTTGGGAGTCAAAATATACGGGGCAGATTTGAAGATGATTCAAGAGATTGGAAAACATATTGAATTAATCCTCAAGAACATGCCAGGGACACGAAGCATCTATGCTGAAGAGACTGCGGGTGGATACTATATTGATTTTACGCTGAAACGGGAAGAGCTTGCCCGATATGGTATCAGTATAACAGAGGCTGAGAGGATTATTACATCAGCAATCGGTGGAGATAATATTGCAACAACGGTAGAAGGTAGAGAAAGATACTCAATTAATGTGAGATATGCAAGGAGTTTTCGTAGTGATATCCAAAAGCTGAAAAGGGTACTTGTGCCGGTAAAGAGCGGTATCCAGATTCCATTAAGCCAGCTTGCTGATATAAAACTGATAACAGGTCCTTCCATGATCAAGAATGAAAATGGATTACTGGTAGGGTATGTTTATATTGATATTGAGGGCCGTGATATTGGAGGCTATGTCTCAGATGCAAAAAAAGCTGTTCAAAAAGAGCTTACGCTTCCAACCGGTTATTCCCTTGAGTGGAGTGGGCAGTATGAGTATATGCAACGTGTCGCGAAGAAGCTTATCATGGTCGTACCAGTAACGGTTTTTATCATCTTTATGCTTCTCTACTTTAATACCCATTCCATGGCAAAAAGCATGATAGTACTGCTTGCCGTACCCTTTTCTGCCGTAGGGGCTATCTGGCTCTTGTGGATGCTTGGTTACAATATGAATGTTGCCACATGGGTAGGACTTATTGCCCTGATGGGTGTAGATGCAGAAACCGGTGTATTTATGCTCCTGTACCTCGACCTTGCATATAACGAAATGAAAAAAGAAGGTGGGATGAAGGGTATGAACGATCTTAAAGAGGCTATCAACTATGGAGCGGTAAAACGTGTAAGACCAAAGGTTATGGCAGTAGGAGTAATGGTTGTAGCTCTTTTCCCCATTATGTGGTCAACAGGGGCGGGAGCTGACGTGATGAAAAGGATAGCCGCCCCCATGATTGGAGGAATCTTTACATCATTTATCCTGTCATTGCTTGTTTATCCAGCCATATATAAACTTTGGAAATGGCATACCGAGGTTAAACATATGGCAGTGCATAAACAATAATTTACCTGCCTTTATGTTAAAATACGCATACTACAAGACAGGCAAACATAGAAGTAGCTAATTAAATAAATCTATAGTTTGTTCTTGTAGAATATTATTCCGAAAGATATGATAATTTTTAACATACGTAAATGTATAAGAGCAACTTATTAACAAATACTTACCGTATTGAGAGGATAATATATGTCCTTTAATCAAATGTTTCTTTATAAGAAGTGCTTAAAAAAACCTGTACTTATTATCCTTAGTATTCTTTTTAGTATATATGGGTTTTATAGTTTAGTGACACATTACAATGCATCTCTACGGCATGCACTTTCCCTTATTCCTTCCGCAAGTGCAGAAGAAGCAAAAGAAAAGAAGGTGCTTTATTGGACATGTCCCATGCATCCATCTGTTAAGATGGATAAATCCGGCAAATGTCCAATTTGTGGTATGCCTTTAGTTCCTGTATATGAAAATGGTACAGAAATAAAAGAGGAAGGAACAGTTACTGCAAAAGCAAAAGAGGAATTAAAAGAAGCAAAAGAGGTAAAAGAAAAGAAGATACTCTACTGGACATGCGGTATGCATCCATCCGTTAAAATGGATAAACCGGGTAAATGTCCAATTTGCGCTATGGATTTAATTCCCGTGTATGAAAAAGGCGCAGGCGCAGAAGAAGGTGCCATGTCTACTATAGAACTCAGTGAGCATGCACGCAGCCTTGCACAGGTAAAGACTGATGTAGTTAGTTTTAAAACATTAACTAAAGACATCTACACTGTGGGACAAATTGAATATGACGAAAGGCTCAAGTCTATCGTTTCAGCCTGGATTCCGGGCAGAATTGATAAACTTTTCATAGACTTTACAGGTACAGAAGTTATAAAAGGCGAGTCCATGGTCTGGCTTTATAGTCCTGAACTCGTGTCCACGCAGGAAGAATATCTGTTAGCGCTAGAAACCCTTGACAAAGTCAAGGAAAGTCCTTTTGATGAAGTAATAAATGGCGCTAAATCACTCATTGAGGCATCTAAAAGGAGATTGTTATGGTGGGGTATTACGGAGAAACAGATTGAAGAACTCACGAAAAACAAAAAGATAAAACAACACACTGTTATATACGCCCCACTTAGTGGTATTGTCATAGAGAAAAAGGCATTAGAAGGCCAATACGTTATGCAGGGCGAGATGATATACACGGTTGCCGACCTTTCAAACATATGGATGAAGGCCAATATTTATGAGTATGAAATGGCATGGATCAAGATCGGGCAGGAAGTAGAAGTCACTACCCCGACATATCCGGGGGAGGCATTTATCGGTAGGGTATCTTTTATAGAACCATTTCTGGATGAGAAGACACGCTCGATAAAGATACGCTGTGATATTCCCAATCATCAATTAAAACTCAAACCCTCCATGTATGTCAATACACGCATAAGGATACCTGTTGAAGAACTTGAAAAGCAGGGCGAAATCTACGCAAGCGGTCTTGATTACATCTGCCCCAATCACCCAGAAATAAAGTCCAGCAGACCGGGTATGTGCCCTGAGGATAATATCCCCTTCGTAAAGAAACCCCCTACTCAAACTGATTTGGTTGCTACTGTTGATGTGCCTTTACAGCAAGGAGCAATTGAGTTTGAATACGTATGTCCCATGAAATGCCACACCTCCAAGGAACCAGGAAACTGTCCTGTGTGTGGTATGAAGCTTGAAAAAAAGGAGATCCCTGTTGAGGACTCTGGTGAAAAGTTAACGTGTATTTGTCCACAAGAATGGGATCCTAAGACAGCGCCCAAATCATGTCCTATGTGCGGCATGTTGCTAAAAAAGAATATAACGATAACCACGCTCACGGATAAAAAAAAGCATAAATTTGTATACATGTGTCCCATGGCATGCATGACTTCAGACAAACCTGGAGAATGTCCTGAATGTAAAAGACAAATGGGTAGATGGGAGGTCAAGGAAGATGCAGGAATTAAGGTAAAAAAAATTGATTCCAAAAAACGTAGCATTTATGCGTGCCCCATGCATCCCGAAGTTACATCTGACAAACCTGGGAATTGTACCAAATGTGGAATGCTCCTGGAGAAAACGACGCAGGTGCTCGCCATTCCTGCCACAGCGGTATTAGATACCGGTATCCGAAAGATTGTTTATTTAGACAAAGGCAACGGACAGTACGTAGGAAAAGAAGTTACTCTCGGACCAAAGGCAGGCGATTATTACCCCGTTTTAGAAGGTCTTGAAGAAGGCAACAAGGTTGTCACATCGGCCAATTTCCTAATAGACTCCCAGAGCCAGCTTACGGGCGGAGCCAGCGCCCTGTATGGAGGGGCTATGGAATTTAAAGAAGAAAAAAAGTAACCATTTACTGTAAAGATTGCAGAGGTTACAAAAATGAATAAAGAGGAACGGCTTAATGTGATAATAAAAACAATCATTGGTATTGCTATCAACGTTCATAGTGCATTAGTGCATGTACTCCTCGAATCTGCTTATGAAGCATGTATGGTATATGATCTTACACAAGCAAATTTGAAAGTGGAGCAGCAAAAACCACTTCCTATTATGTATCGAGGAGTAAAACTTGAATGTAGTTATCGTCTGGATTTACTGATATAAAATGAAGTTATTGTAGAAATAAAGTCTATTGAAAAGCTTCTTCCAATTCATAAAGCGCAATTAATGTCTTATTTGAAACTATCTGACTGCAAAGTTGGATTATTAATTAACTTCAATGTCAAAATATTAAAAAATGGTATTCAGAGGGTTGTTAATAGTTTTCCTGATTCTCTGCGTACCCAGCGTCCTCTGCGGTAAAAAGACTTGAATAATTACCTATGATTAACAAACTCATTGAACTCTGCTTAAAAAATAGATTCCTCGTCATCTGCTTTTACCTCATGGTGATACTCGGTGGCGTCTTCGGATTAAGGAATATCAATATGGACGTCATACCGGATATTGGGGAAAACCAATGTATCGTCTTTACTGATTGGCCAGGACGCAGTCCTCAGGACGTTGAAGATCAAGTCACCTACCCTCTTACGGTTAATCTACTCGGTGTACCCGGCGTGAAGGTCATACGGTCACAATCGGGATTTGGCTTTTCCATGATATTTATCATCTTCAAGGAAAAGACTGATTTTTACTGGGCACGTTCAAGGGTACTGGAGAGATTAAACTTTATCCAACAATTACTGCCAAAAGATGTCACACCCAGACTCGGTCCCGATGCAACGGGACTTGGCCAGATTTTCTGGTATACCGTGGAAGGTAAAGGGTACGACCTTGGACAACTGCGATCCGTCCAAGACTGGTATATCCGCTATCAGTTAAACGCGGTCGAGGGCGTCTCTGAGGTTGCAGGTGTAGGCGGTTTTGTCAAACAATACCAGGTCGATGTCGATCCCAATAAACTATTAGCATATAACACGACCGTAGGAATGGTGTACGAAGCCGTTCGCAAAAGCAATATCGACGTGGGCGCCAAGGTAGTGGAAAGTAATAATATGGAGTTCATCATTCGTGGACTTGGGTTCATAAAAAACGTTGCTGATATTGAAAACATCACGGTGGGCAGTTACAACGGTGTGCCCATATTCGTTAAAAACATTGCCACTGTCCAGGTAGGAGGCGATTTCAGACGTGGAGCGCTAGACAAAGAAGGTGCTGAGGCTGTTGGTGGCATTGTTATCATGCGGCAGGGTCAAAACCCA
>DBJWYX010000069.1:0-10445 GCA_052360825.1 Candidatus Wunengus sp. YC64 | reverse complement strand
GCAATCCCTCTAACTTACATCAATTTGGAAGGATTACGAGTGATGCCATACAAGCGGCGCGGACACAAGTAGCTAATCTGATTCATGCCAAACCCAATGAAATCACATTTACCTCAAGTGGTACGGAGGCCAACAATTTTGCCCTAAAGGGGATACTGGCTTCCCACAAGAAGAAGGGAAACCACATCATCACTTCCCAGATCGAACATTTTTCTGTACTCAACCCTTTGAAATCATTAGAAAAATCCGGATATGAAGTTACTTACTTACCAGTTGATAAGTATGGAATGGTGAATCCTGATGACGTCAAAAAGGCTATTAAACCAACGACAACGATGGTTTCTGTTATGTATGCCAATGGGGAGATTGGGACGATAGAGCCAATAAAAGAAATCGGGGCTATTACGAAGGAGAAAGGTATTATTTCCCATACAGATGCGGTTGCGGCAGCGGGGAATATACCTATTGATGTCTTGGATTCCCACATTGATGTCCTAAGTATGTCGGCCAATCAATTTAACGGTCCGTCGGGGATTGGTGCATTGTATTTAAGAGAAGGGGTAAGGATACTCCCTTTCATGGAGGGCGGTATACAGGAGGGCGGCCGCAGGGCTGGAACTGAAAATATTGTTGGGATTGTTGGAATGGGCAAGGCGGCCGAACTGGCAAAAGTGGAAATGTCGCAGCGCATGAACAAGATACAGAACTTGAGAAATCAACTAAGAGACGGTATCATGAAAAGTATAAATCATGTGTATCTCAATGGACATCCAACGAATCGTCTGCCAGGCAATCTCAGTCTGTGCTTAGAGTATATTGAGGGCGAATCGGTTTTGCTATTTCTGGATATGCAGGGGATTGCCATCTCCAGTGGCTCTGCATGTACTTCGCGGTCGCTCAAGGCGTCTCATGTCATCATGGCTACTGGTGTCGATGCCGCGCTCGCTCAGGGGACAGTTCTTTTCAGCTTAGGGATTGACAATTCTGAGTCAGATGTTAAATACGTTTTAGAAAAATTACCACCCATTGTGGAACGTTTAAGGCAGATGTCGCCCTTGTATAGCCAAAAGAAATGAAATTCGGACAATTGATAGGATAGGAGGTGTGTTATGGCGCCTATTGCGGTTGAAAAGAAAAGATGTACATACGAGGATTATCTTAAGACCCCTGAAGATAAGAGGTATGAACTTATCAATGGAGAATTACTCATGACACCATCACCAGTCCCAAAACATCAGTCTGTTTCTATTGAGATTGCGTTTAGAATTAAAAATTTTGCCATGACAAATGATCTTGGTAAAGTATTTTGCGCGCCATGTGATGTATATTTTGATGAAGAAAATGTAGTTCAGCCGGACATATTATTCATATCGAAGGATAGATTGGGTATTATAGGAGAAAAAAATATACAAGGTCCGCCTAACCTTGTAATAGAAATAATCTCGGAGCATAGTGTATACAGGGACATGGTGCAGAAGAAAAGGCTTTATGCGAGATTTAGTGTAAAAGAGTATTGGATAGTAATTCCGGAAGAGGAGGAGATAGAAGTTTATGTCCTGGAAGGGAATGCCTACAGGCTTTATTGTACGTATAGGAAAGTTGATGAGATTGTATCACCTTCCCTGAAAAGCTTGAAAATACCATTAAAAGAGATATTTTAAGATAAGGAGTTTTATATGCAGTACAGTCCAAAAGTCATGGATCATTTTGCAAATCCCCGTAATGTAGGAGAATTCCCTGATGCTAGTGGTGTGGGAGAGGTTGGGAACCCGGCATGTGGCGATATTATGAAGATGTCCATTAAGGTTGAGAATAACGTTATTGTAGATGTGAAATTCAAGACCTTCGGTTGCGGCGCCGCGATAGCTACCAGCAGCATTTCCACTGAAATGATTAAAGGGAAAACCGTTGATGAGGCATTAAAGCTCACTAACAAAGCGGTGGCAGAGGCATTAGGTGGACTACCCCCGGCCAAGATGCATTGCTCTGTGCTTGCTGAAGAGGCCATCGAGGCAGCCATTGATGATTATCTCAAGAAGACAACCGGCAAGGGTCTCGAGAAAAAGAAACCGCATGCGCACGATGAACATCACGGGCATTAAAATTCCCCCTTGGAAAAGGGGGCTGGGGGGTAAGAAATCATATGAAAGCTGATGAAACCTTAGATTGTTACGGACTTATGTGTCCCATGCCTATTTTTAAAACGGCTAGTAAAATCAAAGATATTGAAATAGGCAAGGTGCTTGAGGTTGTTGCCACAGACGAAGGTATTAAAAAGGATATTGTTTCCTGGTGCAACACCACGGGAAATAAACTCCTCGGTATTGAAGAGGCAGAAGGGGAGATTCATGTCTTTATCAGAAGGTTAAGATAAGTATCGCTATGTTATCGCATCTGAAAAAATTACTTTCGTATCATGAGTTGCTTATCAATATTACCTTAAGGGACATCAAATCACGATACAAGCAATCGCTTTTAGGCGCGGCCTGGGCAATTATCCAACCTTTATCATTAATGTTGATATTCACAGCGGTTTTCTCGAAGTTTTTACACGTACAGACTGGCGATACTCCGTATCCAATTTTTTCATATTGTTCATTATTACCATGGTCATTTTTTGCGTCATCGCTGACCTTTGCAATTCCCAGTCTTATCAATAACAGCAATCTCATTACCAAGATATACTTTCCCAGAGAAATCTTCCCAATAGCGTCCATATCGGCGTGCCTTCTTGATTTTCTGGTTGCGGGCATTCTTTTTATTTTCATGATGTCTTACTACCATATTCAATTAAGCTGGTACGTTCTTTTTGTCCCGTTCATTGTTTGTATCCAAATTCTATTTACCCTTGGAATTGCCTTTTTTGGGTCTGCCGTCATTGTGTTTTTCAGAGACGTTCGTTATATCGTTCCTCTTGGCTTACAACTCTGGATGTTTGTCACGCCCGTAGTGTATCCAACAAATATAGTTCCTGCAAAATATTTATCAATGTATATGCTCAATCCTATGGCCGGTATTATAGATTCTTATCGACAGGTTATTTTGTACAGAAATCCTCCTGACATTAAATATCTGGGTATGGCCGTCATTATATCCCTAATTAGCTTTGGTTTGGCGTACTGTTTTTTTAAAAAGGTAGAAATGAAATTCGCCGATGCAATATAAACATGTCTAAAACTGTAATCAAATTCGAAAACGTATCCAAAAAATATACCCTGGGTTATATGAATTTCAATGGATTTAGGGGCTTTTTGCCTAGAATAATAAACCGTGTGATAAATACTCAAAACAATTACTCCCAAAACCAGAACGAAGGCGATTTCTATGCATTAAAGGATGTTAGCTTCGAACTAAAGCAGGGAGAATCTCTGGGGGTTGTCGGTCCAAACGGGGCAGGCAAAAGCACCATCTTAAAGCTCCTGGCGCATACCATCGAGCCTACTTCAGGAAAAACAATTGCCGTTGGAAAGATTTCGGCCTTAATAGAACTCGGCGCTGGTTTCCATCATGAATTGACCGGGCGTGAAAATATATACCTCTATGGTTCTATCATGGGATTAAAAAGAAAAGAAATTCATGAGAAGTTTGATGGCATTGTTGCCTTTGCTGAACTTGAACAATTTATTGATACCCCGATTAAGCATTATTCATCAGGAATGTATGCGCGGCTTGGTTTTGCAGTGGCTATACATGTAGACCCTGATGTTCTGCTTATTGACGAGGTGCTGGCTGTAGGGGATATGAATTTTCGGAAAAAATGTTACGAGAGATTACAGGAAATCCTTTCAAAAGGACATGTTACAATTGTTTTTGTTTCTCATGATATTTACCGGGTTCAAGCGCTCTGTAAAAGGGTGATTTTTTTGGATAAGGGTTGTATCAGAAAAATCGGGCAAACATCGGATGTTATCTCATACTATTACAATGAAATGAATAAGGCTGCGATTCTTCATGAGCCAAAGATACATGAGAAACGATGGGGCACAGGAGAGGTCAGGATAACCGATGTACATCTTTCTGATTCTGCAGGAAAAAGAACAGATGCCTTTGAAACGGGAGGCAGTATGGTTGTTACGGTAAATTATTACGCTGCCAAAAGAATTGACAATCCTGATTTCAGGTTTATCATACAGACGACGGATGATATTTGGCTTATTTGTGCAAGTTCCGGATATACTGAAAACAACATTGATTTTATTGAGGGTAACGGCACGGTTCAATGTTTTTTTGAGTCCCTCCCGCTTATTCAAAACGCGTACATCATCAGCATCTACGTAGGGAGTGTGGACGGTCAGATTGATTATGAGACATGGCCGAACGCGGCTCAATTTGTGATAACATCTTTTTCAAACAATAGAGCGCCTTATCTGCCTGCCTATAGGGGTCTAATCCAATGGCCAGCAAAAATACTGCATCATTTCCAATAAGTTAATGATGGTTTAAAAGAAATGTTTGACAAAACACTCTCGCACATAGCTTATCGTATAAATCGGGCAAGCGTTATAAAACCTTCGGTGATTACCTTTGATGTAACGGATAGGTGCTCATTACGCTGCAAGACGTGCAGCAAATGGTCGTCTCAAATAGTGAGAAAGGAACTGGACGTCTCTGCATGGAAAGAAATTATTTGCTCACTAAAACAATGGTTGGGAAATTATCGGGTTTGTATTAGTGGAGGTGAGTTGTTTTTACGGGATGATATATTTGAGATTATTTCCTTTGCCCGTGACGAGGGTGTCTATGTAACAGCTATAACAAATGGCTATCATATCGACAGGGCGATGGTGGAAAAAATACAGGCATCCAGGTTACAGGGGATATCTGTTAGCTTGAATGGTATTACATCGGCAGTTCATGATTTTACAAGAGGTGTAAAAGGCAGTTATGAAAAGGCGCTATTGGCAATTGACCTGCTCAACGGCAATAAGAAAAATATGTTTGTGTGTATTGAAACCATTCTCATGCGACAAAACCAGCATGAGATTATTGACTTAATAAAATTTTTTAAAGAGAAACATTTAGATGGCATAACGTTTCAGGCATTGTACGATGATTCATCTTTTCGTCCTTTTGATTATAACCATCGCTTCCAAAGCGAAAATACCTGGTATGCAAACCATCCCCTTTGGCCAGACAATATCAACACCCTGCTTTCTGTTATAGACGAAATTATTGAGTACAAGAGAAAAGGATACGCCATTGGCAACTCTTTTGAATCTCTCCTGTGGATGAAGCGGTATTTCCAAAATCCCAGGGAAACGCTTGAAATAAAGTGCATGGTAGGGATTAATAATTTCAGTATAGATCCGTACGGCGAAACGAGATTGTGCTTCAACATGGATTCTCTGGGAAATATCTTGCGGCAGAACCCAAAACAACTGTGGAACAGTAAAAATGCCTTGCAGCAAAGGAAGGATATTAAAGCATGCAAAAATACCTGCAGGATACTGATGTGCAACTTTCATGATACCTAGGTTAATTAGCGTTGTTATCCCCACGTTTAATCGTTCTGATAAATTAGCCCTTGTGCTGGAGGCTTTAAACAAACAAAGCCTTCCGTTTGATGACTATGAAGTGCTCGTCGTAGATAATAATTCACAGGATAATACAAAGGAAGTTATAGCATCTTGCATCAAACAATACGCCCGTTTAGAGATAAAGTATTTTTTTGAAAAAAAACAAGGTCTTAACTTTGCAAGAAACTGTGGTGTGCAAGAGGCGAACTCAGACATCGTTGCATTCCTTGACGATGATGCCATTCCGGAAACCGATTGGCTCCAGGCGCTCTTAAGTGCGTACGGAGATTCAGCAATAGGATGTGTTGGTGGTAAAATTATTCCTTATTTTCCGGAAAACATAAGATTGCCACGCTGGCTCAGCCCTATTTTTAACGGATATTTTAGTGGATTTGATCCGGGAGGTGATCAAATAAGGGAACTAACAGGAAAAGATAGTTTCCCTTATGGCGCCAATATATCGTTTAAAAAAGAGGCTATTGCTTTGGCGGGTTTCTTTAATCCGAAACTCGACCGGTGCGGTAAAAACCTTGTTGCCGGCGGCGAGACGGAAATGTGCCTGAAGATATATCGTATGGGATGGAAAATTCTTTACAATCCCCATGCGGCAGTATGCCACCTTATCTTACCAAACAGGATTACCAGAGAATATTTCTTTGACCATGTAAAAGGGGAAGGAATCACAAAAGTAATTATCGATTACTCCATGTGCAATAATACTATAACGTATCAACAATTGTTGAATTATTTACACGATGCATTAAAATATGGCATGATGTTACTGCATACCTTCAATAAAGAAGACAAAAGGTTCTATTATTATTTGAGGACAAGGGTGTATGTATATGCTCTGGTGTACTGGTTTAAATTAAAACTCCTGGGAACCTTATAGTATGAGCCCGGATGGAAAAACCGTATACCGTGTTTCTGTGCTTATTTCAACCAAAAATCGTTTTCAAGACCTTAAAGAATGCATTGATTCAATACTTGCCCAAACGGTTAAACCGGATGAAATCATATTGGTAGACGCCAGTGATACGTGTGAAAGTCTGGAAATGGTTAAGAAAGCACTTGCGGCAACAGGCATAAAACTAACCTATCATAGACAAGATGTCGTAGCCGGGAAGATCAGAAAAACAGCCGCGTGGAATAAAGCAGTAAGACTTGCTCTGGGGGATGTTATTATATTTTTAGATGACGACGTGGTGCTGGATAAATACTATATTTACCATATCCTGCAACCTTACTACGAAAATCCTGAAAATATTGCCGGTGTCACGGGTTATATGAAAAAACCAAATGACGAGAAAACCGCGCAAAAGAGAGATTCCTTTTTATGCTTTTTAAACAGGTTGTTCTGTAGCCTTTTTTTATTGCCTCACGAAGAAGGAAATGGGCGTATGCAATCGTCCGGATTCCCCGCTTATCCAGACTCAAAAGTTGGCATTGTATCAGTTGAAGTTATGCCCACCTGTAATATGAGCATCAAAAAAGAAGTTTTTCGTGAATTTACTTTTGATGAGTGGTTTTACGGATATTCTTACCAGGAAGATGACGATTTTACATATCGGGTATCTAAGAAATACAAATTTCTTTATACACCATTTGCAGAATTGGTTCATAAAAGGTCGCCGGCTGCAAGAGGCAATCTCGATGCTGTGGAAACCATGAAGATTGTCAACCACTATTATTTTTTCAAGAAGAACATGAGTAAGTCGTGTAAAAATTGCATGGCATTTGTATGGGCTGAATTCGGGTTGCTTTTCCTGAGATGTTTTTCTTTCTCTTCGATTAAGGATTTATTACAGTCATTTACCGGTTTAACGGCCTGGAGAAATATCCCCTTGATCAAAGCGCGGATGTCAGGATACTACAAAATACTTCAATCTCTGATCCTGAAGCAAGAAATTGAAAATTAACATGCCCCACGATAAGAATGATTTTTGTGCCTTAGTAGACAAAGCTTATAACAAGTACAAAATCTCCTGGAAGGCAACCAATTCGGTGCTGGCTAATGAGTTGCTCCTGCGCGAAATACTAAAAACAGTGCCTTACGTAAAAGGACGGTTGCTGGACATAGGATGTGGTGAGAAACCGTATCTGGACATTTTTTCTCCACATACTGTTTCTTATACAGGAATAGATATACCTCAGTCATTACATAAAAAAGATGCCGTTGATGTCTTTGCTAATGCGCTCCATTTACCATTCAAAAAAGACACCTTTGATACGGTTCTTTGTCTTGAAATACTCGAGCATGTAAAACAACCCTTGGAAGTGCTGAAAGAAATCCATAGAGTATTAAAACCGGGATGCGTTCTTGTTTTGTCTGCACCGCAAAATTACTGGCTTCATAATGATCCCGAAGATCTCTACAGATTCAGCCAGCAGGGGCTAACAGAAACAGTTCAAAGGCAGGCCTGCTTTAAAATAAATTACATCAACTCGCTCGGAGGCACACGAGAGTTTTTTATCGATTTTATTTGTAAATATATTCACATAAAATTAAGCACAGGTATACTTGGCAAAATAATGCCTGCAACACTTAAAAAACTTATTGTAACTCTTCCTCAAATACTTTATCTCAAATTATTCAAAAACACGGATGTGAATATTCTTTTTTCCCTGGGGAATATCGTTGTCGCTGTCAAATAATTTCTTTGACAGTTAAAATGGTGGTAAGCTATAAAGGCGAGTAACAACAAGTCATTATAGGAGGGTTTTATGACACCAGCCATTGTAGAAAAGAAAAAATACACATACGAAAATTATTTAAAGACCCCGGATGACAAGAGGTATGAACTTATCGGAGATTCTAACTTATTTCTCTTCTTTCCCCTTCTCAATGCTTTTTCGAATCATACTGCGTAAGAGAAAACTGCGTTCTGCGCCTCCTAGTAGCCTCTTTAAATTATCATACAGGGTTGGGTCTGATATCATGGCGCCAAGAGTGCCCTCTCCTTCTTCAATCCCTGCGCTAATTCGCCTGAGAGATTCGGAGGTGGCAACCATGTTCTCTAAAAATTGTTTTCCTTTAGGGTCGTAAATAAGAGAGTGGAGCAACCCTTCCCCTTTTTGGAAGGCATTCACGCTTTCGTTGAGTGATGCCGAAACATTGCTTAAAGATTCTACAAAGCCACCCTCTTCCAGCTTTTTAAAGGTCTTTGAAAAGGATTCAATGATACTAATTCCGCTCTCAAGAACGGTGGTATAGTTGATTGACTCTGCACTTTTTATGAAATCTCCCTCCTGCACAACGGGTTCAAGGCATGCTCCAGATGTAATCTCTATATAAGAATCCCCCGTTACATAGCTCAACCATTTAATAGTAGCCACTGAATCCCGCGCTATATTTTTCTGAACCGATTTGTTTACCTGGAGTATTACTTCAATTTCTGCGCAAGGCAATTCCCTTGGTAAAATGATGCCTTTTACCTGTCCTATTCCCACACCCATAAATCGCACCGGTGCGCCTGCCTGCAATCCATACACATTCAAAAATTTTGTTTTTAACGTAATTTGAGGTTCGAAATATCCTTTCTGGGTACCGAGAATAAATACCATAGCGCCAAATCCTACCAAGGTTATCAGGGTAAAGATTCCCGCCCTTAATTCGGCTATTTGTTCCTTTGTCATAAAAAGCCCCTTTTACACACAAATATTACCGCTGATAAAATCCTGTACTACCTGAATATTCGAGGTTACAAGTTCTTCCCAGGTTCCAACTGCAACAATCTTCCCTTCATGGAGCATGGCGATCCGATCTGAAACAGTTTTTACACAGTGTAGGTCGTGTGTTACTACGATTGTGGTTATTCCTAATTTCTTTTGTAATTCGATAATCAAGTCATTGATGCGCTGGGCAGTCATCGGGTCCAATCCCGTCGTGGGTTCGTCATACAGGATGATTTTTGGTTCGGTAGCAATCGCCCTTGCCAGTCCGACCCGTTTCTTCATCCCACCGCTCAATTCGTCCGGCATCTTCTTTTCGATACCGCTCAAGCCCACGAGGTGCAGTTTGTCAGCTACCCGCTTTTGAATCTCTTTTTCTGTCAGCTTCAGATGTTCCCGCAGCGGATATGCAATATTTTCGAACACCGTAAGTGAATCAAACAATGCTGCCCCCTGAAACAACATTCCTATGTGTTCTCGTAACGCAATCAATGCTTCTTCATTCATCTGTGTCACGTTATTATCCAGCAGTATAATGTCACCCTTATCAGGCTTCATGAGTCCAATTAACTCCTTCAGGAGTACGCTCTTTCCCGAACCGCTTCCTCCAAGAAGTGATATAATTTCGCCCTCTATTATGGATAAGTTTATACCGTTATGGACTAAAATTCCATTGAAGGATTTATAT
Source organism: Candidatus Wunengus sp. YC64 (assembly GCA_052360825.1). Taxonomy (GTDB): domain Bacteria; phylum Planctomycetota; class Brocadiia; order Brocadiales; family Brocadiaceae; genus Wunengus. The sequence goes on along the minus strand of DBJWYX010000069.1, from coordinate 569 downwards.
ACGTTCTTAAATTCAATAATTATATTAGACATTAAATGTAACCACAGATTTCGCAGATTACACAGATTTTTTAATCACCTCTAGAATCTGTGCTTACGAAATCTAATTTACGAACCTCCTGTAGCGAAGGGATTCTTCACCAAAATTTAGAAGTAATCCTACATTATGACGACTAATAACAAGACTATTTATCAGCTGTGCTTCATCAACCTTTGTTAGAAAATTCTCAGCTTTTATTTCAACTATTATTTCATTATAAACAATAAAATCCGGAACATAAAATTTCTTTAATTTTCTATCTTTATAATAAATTTCCAATCGAGGTTGAGAAATAAACAAAATTTTTCTTAATTCAAATTCAATCTCTAAACATTCCTGGTACACGGCTTCCAGATGCCCTGGACCTACAACGCCATGAACCTCCATTGCAGCCCCAATAATTGCATGAGTTCTTGGGTCTCTCTTCATAGATTCCTAAATAAATTTTGCATTAAAAAATTTCACAGAGTCTTTGTGTTTTTTTCTGTGTAATCTGAGAAATCTGTGGTTTCAAAGTTTTTTCATTGGTC
>DBJWYX010000068.1:0-10485 GCA_052360825.1 Candidatus Wunengus sp. YC64 | reverse complement strand
GGATGTAAGCGAACTGAAGTTCGCGCTACATTTAAATTTGAAACCGCAGATTTCGCAGATTACACCGATAAAAAAGTGTAAAGTGTCGGGTGACGAGTGGTAGCATGCCCGTCACTTATTATGCCTCACCTGTCACTGTTATAAGGAAGGGATAAAGAAACAATGTGAATATTACTGTGATTTTGGGTTGAGGTCAAGAAAAAGTATGTGGTAAAGGTTGAAAGGTAACGGGTAATTTTGTTATTATAATGGTAAAATATCTTGCATATTATCTTGGATTTTAGAAAATGAGGGGCGTAACTATGGGCGAATTCAGCGCATTTGGCAAAATATTAATATTCTTTGGTATTATTATGATTGTCGTAGGCGGGCTGTTTTTATTCGGCAGCAAGATTCCTTTTATAGGAAGGCTGCCCGGAGATATTGCCATTCAAAAGAAGAATTTCAGTTTTTACTTTCCTATTACCACCAGCATTATTATTAGCATCATCCTCTCCTTCATCATGTGGCTATTCAGCAAACGATAGAACAAACGATCAACTATTTTTGATTTACGAGGTACGAGGTACGATTTGTGATTTAAAATCGCGAATCTAAAGTCTCAAATCGTAAATCACGAATCTTAATTTTACCCCACAAAGATGTCTATTAAGGTCACGCCCATGAGTCCCATACTGATAATCCCATTAACCGTAAAAAATGCGGTATTAACCCTGGACAGGTCTTTGGGCTTTACCAGTGAATGTTCATACAGAAGCAATGCGGCAACGATATACACCCCTATTGAGTAAATAATACTCAGACTCGTATATCGGGGTAATAGAAGAAGTATCCCTACCATGAAAAGATGCAATATGCCCGAAAGTATTAGCGCTCCCTTAATGCCTAATCTCCTGGGTATTGAATGTAGTCCTGATCTCACGTCATGCTCCACGTCCTGACATGCGTATATGATGTCAAATCCCGCAGTCCATAAGACAACGCCACATGCCAGCAAGAATGGCGTGACTGCTAATGTGCCCTGGATCCCCACCCATGCGCCAATGGGTGAAAGCGCTAATGCAAGACCGAGGACGAAATGTGATAAATGGGTAAACCGCTTTGTATATGAGTATCCAAAGACGATGAGAATGGCAAGGGGAGACATATACAAGGCGAGCCGATTGAGCAACCATGCGCAGAGAATGAAAAGTGAGACGCACAGGATGGTAAACATCCACATGTTCGTTCTACCAATTTTCTTTTGGAGAGTGACACGATAGGTCGTTCTCGGATTATTGACATCGTAATGAGTATCGACCAGTCTGTTAAAAGACATGGCAGCGCTGCGTGCCGTTACCAGCGCAGCAATGATTAACAGCAATTGTTTTATGCCAGGCATGCCGCCCGCTGCAAGAAATGCGCTCATCACGGCGAAAGGAAATGAAAATATGGTGTGCGAGAATTTAATCAGGTTTAATAGGGTAGTAATCTTTTGGAGTAAATATGAAAAACCCATCGTAAATCAAACTTAAAATTGAAAGTTGTTAGATAAAAGTTCAAGATTAGAGATTATAGTAACCAATAGTTTATTAATCAAGAACGTAATCGGTAACATATTTAACAGTAAAATGCGTCTGCCATAGTGACAGTAATAAACATTCATTGCCCTTAAAAGTGTCAAAATGACAACAATGAAAACTATTGATAAGTCTCGTAAAAATTTGTAAAATAACTTTTAGAAAATTTAAATTTTAAATTCTGTGTAATGGCAAGTAATTACCTTATAAAGAAATAGGATTATTTTGTGCTATCGTGAGTTGTGAATTGTGGGTTTAATGACTTAACTCCCCTATTTTGAAAAGTTATAATCCTTTGCATGGTATATAATTTGCTAAAATTCCAATCATAAATTCTATAAAGTAATTGAGGATTTACATTATGATGGCGTTATTAGACCCGCGTGCGGGGCATTATTCACTTCTCATAACGGATGATGATGCGTCATGTCGTGATAGCTTACGAGACGTATTTGAATTGAAGGGTTATACGACCTATCTTGCCAGTTGCGGTCGCGAGGCTGTAAAGATAGCCAAGAGTGAAGAATTGCATTTGTTGATTTTGGATGCACACCTTCCTGATTATAGCGGTCTTGAGACATTCAAGATTATCAGGAACGAAATCAGTATCGCCATACCCTGTATTTTTATGTCAGGCGACATAACGAGAGAACTTCAAATTGATCTTATCAGTGTAGATGCTTACACGTTGATACCAAAGCCGATTAACGTTAACATCATGCGTGATTCTGTTGAACAAGTCATTGCGAAATACTATTGGAAATAATTTGGTTGTATAGGAATTTTCATTTTATTTATGCGGGTTAGCGGGTGGTATAAAATCCCACCTCCTCCCCCTGTCCCCCTCCAGAGGGGGATAAAGGGGGAGGAAATGAGTTGTAAAATAACTCAGGGAAAAACACAACCCCCTGATTCCCCCTTTATTAAGGGGGAATGCGTAGGACTAACTTATTGGACTTGTGATAATTCAAAAGATGTTAGGGATTAAAAGGTTAAGTGTTGATAACGGTTTTTAGTGGTGTATAAGTTATAGAAAGGAGCGGTTCGGGATATGAATGTAAGGCCATTAGGAGAAAAGGTATTAATAAAAAGGGTTGAGGCAGAGGGAAAGACAGCGGGCGGTATTGTATTACCCGATACGGCAAAAGAAAAACCAAAAGAAGGCAAGGTTATTGCCCTTGGAGATGGAAGGGTATTGAAGAGCGGGGAACGCGCCAAATTTCAGATAAAAAAGGGTGACAGGGTATTATTCAGTTCTTACGGCGGCACCGAAGTGAGGATTGACGGTGAGGATTACCTGTTGATGTCTGAAGACGATATTCTGGCTGTAATAGAATGATATTTTAGGAGGTAGTGATGGCTGCAAAAAAGATAATCTATGGACATGATGCAAGCGAGGCCGTAAAGAACGGTATCAAAAAATTGTCGAGAGCCGTTAAGGTTACTTTGGGACCGAAAGGCCGCAATGTTGTTATTGAAAAAGGTTTTGGCTCACCTGTCGTGATTAACGACGGTGTTACTGTTGCGAAGGAGATCGAGCTCGAAGACCCTTACGAAGACATGGGCGCCAAGATGGTCAAAGAGGCTGCTTCAAAAACAAATGATATGGTAGGAGACGGCACATCAACGGCAACACTCCTGGCTGAAGCGATATTTGAGGAAGGTATCAAGAATATTACGGCTGGAGCGAACCCTGTGGACATTAAACATGGTATCGAAAAGGCTGTGGATGCCCTGTCAAAAGAGCTTACAAGGATGAGCATCAAGGTATCGGGGAAAAAGGAGATTACCCAGATTGCTACGATTGCTGCAAATAACGATGAAGAGATTGGCAACCAAATAGCGGATGCCATGGAAAAGGTTGGTAAGGATGGCGTTATTACGGTAGAAGAGGGAAAAAGCCTCAAGACTACGGTTGATTTAGTCGAAGGGATGCAATTCGACAGAGGGTATTCGTCTCCCTATTTTGTCACTTCTCCCGAGACCATGGAAGCGGTGTTTGAAAACCCCTATATACTGATACACGAAAAAAAATTGTCAGTCATCAAGGATCTTGTCCCTTTATTGGAAAAGATTGCAAAGTCAGGCAAGGCCTTGATTATTATTGCTGAGGATATCGAGGGAGAGGCGCTCAGCACACTCGTCGTCAATAAACTCCGTGGTACCTTACAGTGTGTTGCCGTCAAGGCGCCTGGGTTTGGTGATAGAAGGAAGGAGATGTTAGGCGATATTGCCGCCCTTACAGGCGGCAAGGCGTTGTTTGAAGATTTGGGCATACAACTTACCGGTGTTCAATTAACTGACCTGGGCAGAGCAAAGAAGGTGGTTATTGACAAGGATACGACAACGATCATTGAAGGGGCGGGAGATACGAAAGAAGTCCAGGGAAGAATTTCACAGATCAAGGCAGAGATAGGCACTACTACTTCAGATTATGATCGCGAAAAATTGCAAGAACGGCTTGCAAAGCTTTCCGGTGGAATTGCGCGGATCAACGTCGGCGCTGCTACTGAGGCAGAAATGAAGGAAAAGAAGTCCCGTGTGGAGGACGCCGTACACGCTACCAGGGCTGCTGTGGAAGAAGGCATCCTGCCGGGCGGCGGAGTTGCGTTGATAAGGGCATCGAAGGCATTGGAATCGGTGAAAACCAAGGGAGATGAGAAGACGGGTGTAAATATCGTTCGGTTGGCTATCGAAATGCCCATTCAGCAGATTGTTGAGAATGCAGGTCTGGAAGGCGCCGTCATCCTCCAGAAGGTAAAAGAGGGTACAGGTAATTTTGGGTATGATGCGTTTGGTGAGAAATTTACGGATATGGTAGAAGCCGGCATCGTCGATGCATCAAAAGTTGTAAAAACAGCATTACAAAATGGCGCAAGTATTGCGGCATTACTCTTAACGACCAATGCAGTTATTGGAGAAATCCCGGAAGAGAAAGAATCTGCCGGGTTACCTCCGTGCGGACATAGACATTGATTGTATTCAGGACGCAGATTTTCGTAGATATACCTTGGAAATCTGTGTTCATCTGTGTTCAAAGTGAAAATTATGAAAAAGGCGTTAGACTTGAAATAGTCAACGCCTTTTTTTATTAATGATTGATTTTTATTCTTTTATTATTAAAATACGCGAAAAGAAACGTATGTAATTTAGCTACCTTTGGGTCTTTCGTGGGTAAATTGAAATTCCTTAACGTGAACTTATGTCCCTAACTGACCGCCACACCCGATATCAATCTCCGCTTTCTGAACGCTATGCCAGCAAGGAGATGTGCTACATCTTCTCTGATCAATATAAATTCAGCACCTGGCGGAAACTCTGGATTGCACTTGCGGAGGCGCAGCATGAACTTGGTCTAAAAACTATTACCAGCGATCAGATCGATGAAATGCGATGCTTTCAGGATACGATCAACTTTGACGTTGCGCGGGAATACGAGAAGAAACTCAGACACGATGTAATGTCACACATTCATGCCTATGGTGAGCAGTGCCCAAAGTCAAGGCCGATTATCCATCTGGGCGCAACCAGCGCTTACGTGCAGGACAATACCGAGCTTATTCAGATGAAGGAAGGGCTGCGTATTATCCTTGCAAAACTGATAAACACTGTAAGTATCCTTTCAAATCAGGCGGCGAAATATAAAGACCTTGCCACCTTGAGTTTCACCCATTTCCAGCCGGCTCAGCCAACAACACTGGGAAAACGGATATGTTTATGGATCCAGGATTTTATTTTCGACATCGAAGAAATCGAAATGCGGATCAAGGGTTTAAGGTTCCACGGCGTAAAGGGTACAACAGGCACACAGGCCAGCTTTATGACGCTTTTTCATAATGATACCGAAAAGGTAAAAAAACTTGACGATCTTGTTACCAGGAAGATGGGCTTTGATGGTTATTATCCTGTAACGGGACAGACCTACAGTCGGAAAATCGATAGTCAGATTGTGTTTAGCCTTGCGGGTATTGCGCAATCTTCCCATAAATTTTCCAACGACATGCGATTGCTTCAACACCTGAAAGAGGTAGAAGAACCATTCGAGGAAGAACAGATCGGTTCGTCGGCCATGGCATACAAAAGAAACCCCATGCGGTGTGAGCGTATAGCGGCTATCGCACGTTACGTACTCTGCAATTGTTTGAATCCGGCATTTACAGCCGCTGCCCAGTGGTTTGAAAGAACGCTGGACGATTCTGCCAACAAGAGAATTTCTGTCCCTGAGGCATTCCTCGCCGTCGATGGCATATTAAACATTATGTTAAACGTTGCGTCTGGATTCAGTGTTTATCCCTCCATTATCGCACGCCACCTTGCCGATGAATTGCCTTTTATGATAACTGAAAACATCCTTATGGAGGCTGTGAATGCCGGCGGGGATCGACAGGAACTCCACGAAAAGATTCGCAGGCACGCAATGAATGCCGCCCAAAGAGTCAAGGAAGAAGGCACAGAAAATGACCTTTTAGAACGCATCGGGAATGACAACTCCTTTTTAAAGATAAAATCCAGGCTAAGGGAGATTTCAGAGCCGGGCAAATTGGTTGGCAGGGCGCCGCAGCAAGTGGAAGAATTTATCAACCAGGTTACAGAACCCCTCCTGAAACGATATAACCACCTTATTGATAAAAAATTAATACCTTCTCTTACTGTTTAATCAATACAAATCAATGATAAAGGCAGATAAAATCGTAGAAAAACTCAGAAATTACTTTGACAAGAGAGATGATATTTCCATGGCTTTTCTTTTTGGGTCATGGGCGAAGAATCAGGAGTGCATTGATTCAGATGTTGATATAGCGATTTATTTTCACCCCAGAGGACGTGCATTAGAATGGGAAGAAACGGATTTTTATAATGATAATGAAAGATCAATATGGCTGGATATTGAAAATATTATTGAAAAAGAAGTTGATTTGTTGGTTCTCAACAGGGCAACACCGACTATTGCAGATAGTGCTCTCCGTGGAATTCCTATTATTATAAAAAATCGTAATCTTTATCTGGATTTCCTTGTAAGAATTACCTCCGAGGCGATAGATTTCAGGGAATGGATTGAACATTACTGGAATTTCAAGGAGAAAATGAAACGTGAAGCTATTGCCTGAAGATAGGGAACGATTGATAAAATATGTTGACTTCATGAAGTCTGAATTCGCTGATTTCTCAAAATTTACAAAACATTCATTAATAAAGTAGAGTTCATGTTGCAGACCCAACAGCATAATTATTGATAAAGGGGAGCATTAATGTGTTGGGTTAAGCGCAGCGAATCCAACAACCAATTATGTTTTCATGAGAGATAAAGAACGGTTAAATAACCTTTTTTTCACGCTAATTACGGATAGAAATCTTTGTAAACAACCACTTATAGATACCATAAGTTTTGCCCTAAAGGGAGGTGTCAAGACGGTACAGTTAAGAGAAAAGGGACTTGCAACCCATGAACTGTATTCTATAGCATGCGAACTGAGGAAGATAACTTCAGATTTCAAGGCAAATTTCATTGTCAACGACAGGGTTGATATTGCCCTTGCAGTGGAAGCGGATGGCGTGCATTTGGGCTGGCAGTCATTGCCATTCGGAGTTGTGAGGAAATTACTCGGTTTTGAAAAGCTAATTGGTGTATCTACTCATAATCGTCAAGAGGCATTACAGGCACAGGAATATAGGGCAGATTATATCACGTTCGGACCTATTTTTGATACACCTTCAAAGGCAGGACTTCTTAAGCCGACTGGGGTTGAAGCGATACAGAAACTAAAAAAAGAAATTAATATACCAATTGTTGCACTGGGCGGAATTAATGAGAACAATGCAGAAGCCGTTTTAGATGCAGGGGCAGATGGCATTGCTGTTATTTCAAGTATTATGCAGGCCGATAATCCGGAAGGCGCAGCGAGGTGTCTATGCAATAAAATTTAAAGTGAAAGATAAATGAGAAAATATTATAATATTCAACATAATAAATATCAATATTTATTATTTAAGATGTGCTCCTCTTATGCTTCCCGAGGCAAGAGGTAAATGGTAAAATGGACTTATCATGCTTACAAAAACTACAGTCGCCACAAAAAGAGAATACAATGTTTTAGACGTTAAGTCCGCAAAAAAGGTCGCATCCTTTTGGTTGGGACGCGCGAAATTAGAGAATGCGATTGAATTTGGACTGCCAGAGGTGGATGACCGTTACCACATTTGGCGCGTGCCTTTGGTGGGAAAAGCGTCAAATGATCGAATTGGTGAAGTTGTAATTGACGCATATACTTCTTTAATTGTAGAAGATAAATCAACCAATCCAGAAGTGCTTGAATCTCGTTTGCTTGGGCGCAACGGACATAAAAAAGCAAAAACAAAAAAGCAAAATGGGACCTATGTTTTATCGTCCCTGCGAAATACAATTGCGCAAGGTGATAGCGAAGAACTATTACAGGAACTCCCCGCGGGTAGCGTAAATTTAATTTTCACTTCGCCACCCTATTACAATGCTCGGCCCGAATATACCGATTACGTTACTTATGAAGAATACCTGCTAAAAATCCGCAAGATCATTCAAAACGCTCATCGGGTTTTAGCGGAAGGCTGCTTCTTCGTGATGAATATTTCGCCTGTGCTGGTACGCCGTGCCAGCCGAAGTGAAGCCTCGCGTCGCATTGCTGTGCCGTTTGATATGCATAGATTGTTTACTGAAGAAGGTTACGACTTCATTGATGACATTATCTGGGAAAAACCAGAAGGCGCAGGTTGGGCGACAAGTCGTGGCAGAAGATTTGCCGCCGACCGAAACCCATTGCAATACAAAGCTGTACCCGTCACAGAATATATTTTGGTCTATCGAAAACATAGCGAAAAATTAATTGACTGGAATATTCGCGCTCACCCTGATAAAGATGCTGTAAAGGCCTCAAAAGTTGGGGATGACTATGAACATACAAATATCTGGCGAATTACACCGTCTCACGACCCTCGCCACCCTGCTATTTTCCCTGTTGAATTAGCAGAGAAAGTAATCAAGTATTATTCTTTCAAAGGCGATGTGGTGCTCGATCCATTTGCCGGAATCGGCACAGTTGGAAAAGCGGCTGTAAAACTAAACAGGCGTTTTGTGTTGCTGGAACAGAACCCAAAATATGTGTCTATCATTCGAGAAGAAGCCAAATCCTGGCTTGGAAAAGAAGCAAAGCAAGTTCACACCATCAACTGCGCCCCAATTGACGCAGACAATATGCTATTTTGAGGGGTAACATGCCCAAAATCAAAAGACAACTAAATGCTTTGACAGACTTAATCTCGCCCGCAGATTTGGATTTGCTTTCGGCCAGCGGCAGTCAACTTGTGGAGCAAATAGGGTTGGATGTTGTTCGTGGGGTTGTATTGGACATTCTCACAGGCAAGAACTTGCGGGATTCAACCGAAGCCCTGACACGCCGCAGAATTGCCACATTGAATTTGGCAACCATGGAGTTATTCATTAAAGGCTCGGCAAACTCAAGAGATTTTGTAAACCAACTCCCCAAAATAGCCACAGACATTCTTTCAAAAGGAAATTTATCCAAAGCCGAGAGGTGGCTTGCTCAATGGATTCTAGGCTTAACCGACAAGGCATTTCAAAATGTTTTGAGAGACGATCCCGAAGCAATCGCAGAATATCGAGACAGATATATCCAAATATGCGATGAAGTCATTGCCGCGAGAAAAACAGAAAAAGGTTCATTGCAAGGCGAAATTACAATCAACGGAAACCAAAAGGCGCAAATCAACTGGCTTTGGATAACCTATCTCCTGAACACAATTGGGGCGCAAACTCTCGCTATTCGCGGTTCAGAAAAATCTGCTTATGGCAAACTCTTTGAAAAATTAGTCCTTGGCTCACTGCTTCATATTTTGGGTTTTAAACACATAGCGCCTCCGCCGCAGGAATACGAGAAAGTCTTTTGGCTTTCTTCGCGAAAGGAAAAACGAGAAAGCGACGCAACATTGCTTTACGAGTTGGGACAAGGTGTTCGATTTGATATTGGCTTTATTGGCAGGGGAAATCCCGAAATTTCACTTGACAAAGTCACACGCTTTGAACGTGAAATTTCACTTGGCCGTTCAAAGTTCTTCATGGCGACAATTATTCTCGTTGACCGCATCGGGGCAAACAGCAGAATCGAGCGCATGGCTGAAGAAGTGCAAGGCACAATCATTCAAATGAGCGCGGGATATTGGCCGAGGCAAGTTGCCCAGGTTTTGAACAAAACTCTTGGATTCAAACATGATTTGCTTCGCATGAGCGACAGTGACACGGAGAAGTATTTGCATAAAGCCATGCGAAAAGTTCCCTTGGAGCAATTCATTGGTTTGTCAGAAGACTTTGGAAATCAGTTTGTAAAAGAAGATCAGGCACAATACAATTTGTTCGATGAAAACCCCAACGACGAAGAGTGATTCCAAGAAAAGCGTAGAGTACGAAGAGGAGTATGAGTATGAAGAGGGTATCACATCTTAAATATTAAGTAATTGCTTCTTCAAAGTTGCTATCTTATCACGCAGTTTCTTGTTTCGCATCAGTTCAGCATTCATCTGGTTATATTTCATGGTAATTGCTGCACCAGATATATCATCGAAAAATGCCCCAAGATCCTTACATGATGTAAAGTTCTTGCCATGAGAGCCCTTCAGGGAAAAATTTAAAGTGAAAGATAATTGAAAAAATATTATAATATTTACCATAATAACTATCAATATTTATTATTTAAGATGTGATAATCCACTCTATTTATCCCCCTGGTTAACAAAGGGGGACAGAGGGAGTTGTAAAATAGCCTAGAAAAAACATAATCCCCTGAATCCCCATTTTTTGGGGGGACTGAAACGGAATAATTTAAAAAGGAGAACCTTAATGCAGTTAATGGAAAAATTACATTTCGATGAAAAAGGATTA
>DBJWYX010000067.1:0-10507 GCA_052360825.1 Candidatus Wunengus sp. YC64 | reverse complement strand
GGGGAGGCTGGGTGGGGGTGAAAGAAAAAGAATAATCACCCTCCCTTAATCCCTCCCATCAAGGGAGGGATAATTTGTATTTTAAGCTACCGAAGGCCTAATTTATTGTTCAGAAAATTTTTTACAGAAAACAAAAAGCGCAATTATTCAAAATCGGCGCATGCATTTTCAACCACCCCCAGATTGTCTTGCCAATCAGAATCCTGTTCGGGCAATTTGAGCACACGAAACTTATCGACAGGAATGTTTTCCAGAGAAGCATAATCTTTGTCTGGCAATATCCCCTCATAAGGATTATTTTTAGCGCTTATTGGATGAACAACATAAAAAGCCATTCCGCCGCCGTCATCCACCAGGATCATACCATATTCCTGGAGCGCCTTTGCAATCGTCTTCTCATAATCCGTCAATCCCAGCGAATCTAAATCCAACGTCGGATCGAGCTGTACACGCGCCCCTTCCGGCATGGTATCTGATCCTTTTGACGTCCCGTCACTGTCGGTCGCTGGTGAAACGGGACCACCAGCCCTGGTAAGATCGTAGGCAAAAGCAATCGCATGATCTATACGGCCTGCCTTTAACTCGTCAGGCCAGATAAGCCCGTTCATAAGAGCGAATCCTGAACCTCTGCAGGAAAGCCCTTTTTCAAAAATACCATCACTATCAATGCTTATGCTGTTAGCCCAACTGGCAGCCCATTTACCCTTTGTTTTCTTTGCCTGCCAGAAGTCATACTCGCAGCGTGTTGCAGTATCAATGACAGCCATAGCAAAATCTCCTTCGTCGGGACCATTATCACTACCGCCGCAGCCATCCGGATTAATTCCTCCCTCATGATCATCATCGCTCGGTTCAGCCCAATCGGGGATAGGAACATTTTTCAACTGTGTTACCCCCAGTTCCCACTCTTTGCCGCATTTGAGCGTTACATCATAGCGGGGAGTGCTCTCATCAGCATAAAAGACCGGAACGGTCCATTGTTTCTGTGCTATTACAAAACCGATGGCCGCTTGGGATACAAGACCCTCTACCATGGCATCGGAATTCGGGTCGATTTCCGGATTGGATTCAATTTTCTTAACAAACGGGTTGGCGCTTGAGTACAGCGGTATACGAGCCAAATCTTCCGGCTTACCGCCCGATGACGGCGTAGCTGTAGTTGTCGGTGTCGGCGTCGGCTTGCCACCAGGTACGGAAACCTTTTTAAAATTTAATCCTATAACATAGTCCCTGGTTTCTCCCTTTTGTATTTTAAAGTTTACTTTTTTGGTGCGTCCCAGACCTTCTTTACTAGCGGAAAGCGAATATGACATGCCATCTTCCACGCCGGTGAATGAATACAGTCCGGCGCTATCAGACGATGTCTCTTTTGCCGACCCCCGTGATGGTTTTAAGGTTACTGTTGCATCAGAAACAGGATACCTTTTCTTATCCGATACGTTTCCATAGACCATAAGGGAGGATGAAGATTTAAGATCGAAAACAGCGCCCTCAAGGGCAAGCGCCTTCTTTTCTTCAGCATATGCAGAAGAGCGTCCGGCACTGGCAATGCCCATGAATAAACTAAAACATCCAGCCTTAAATAAAATACTCATCTCATTACCTCCTTTTTAACGAAGTATTCAATTTAGAAAATCCCCTCTTGGGAGGGGATAAGGGGTGGGTAAGTCGGTAATTCGTGAAATATTCACTGAGATTTCACGCCCAAGGAACCCACCCCTTATACCCCTCCCAAGAGGGGAATAATTTGTGCTAGTGCCTACATAAATAAAATGAAAATTCTTATACAATCAAGTCACCCCTTTTAAGTCCCCCCTCCCCCTTTGTCCCCCTCACCGAGGGGGACAAAGGGGGAGGATTTTCGGGGGGTTGTGTTTTTTTCCTGGGTTATTTTACCATAGCCTTCAAGGCGCTTTCAACGATCCTGTCATGATCTTCAGGGGTAAGGGCTCTTCCGTATTTTTTCTTAATTTCCGTCCATAAAGGCGTGTTGTAATTTTTATGACAGGCAATACAAATACCCTCCCGTTCTACTTTGTTTCTTTCATTCGTATTCAGCGGCCTGTCTTGTATTCGCGGCATGTTCTGAACCTGATTACCGCTTCGGGTAATCAGTTGATCAAAGGTGTAAGGAAACAGAGTAATTGCAGGTATCTGCCATCTGCTTGATTGAGAATCCGGGATATCCCCAAAAAATCCCTTTCCCATATTCACAAACACGGGTTCATCCTGTTGTAAAGCTTTCTGGCTTCTTGAATTTGCGGTGCCATAGCCAATGGCCTTTGGGTTAACATGGCAGCTTTCGCAGGTACGGGCTGGAATAGTATTTGAATGTGGCTGCAATGGAGCCAGGGTAGGCGCATTGAATCCGTCCAAAGTTTTATTGATTTTGTTATACACCCTCACTTTACCTTCTTCGTCCACGTACGTAAATACCACCTGGCAGCCGGGAACCACAGGAGATACCTTTCCTTTCAGATTGATACCAAGTATGGGTTCTTCCCATCGCATAAAACTCCTGTTTTCCTCACTCTTCCCTGACGATACCGTAAGCCGCTGTTGACCTGTAATTGGATCACGATTCCTTGCTGATAATAACCAATCGGTATCATTCCCCCTCCGGTCATGCTTTATGTGGCAGCCATAACACTGCGGCGCCCATAGAGAGTGACAGGCATAGCACTCGAGTTTTTCGATATGCTGAGAAACGGCTGACATGGCCACCATCCCTGCCTTTGTCTTCCACGTATTTTGTGCATTTATCGTTTTGAGAAGCGGCACTGCATGCCCTTTGCCGGAATAAAAACTTATCAAGGTAACATCGTCCCCTTGCTTAACAAGATTTCTGCGGGGATTTCCACGACTGGTGAGCAGATACTCTTTTTTGTCAGTTTCGTAAACACCACGATTCCCGTCCAGCATGACAGGTGTGCCATAACCTACCGGTAGTTCCCATGGATATTTATCAGGGGTTCCGTGACAGTCATAACACTGGATTTCCACCTGATAGAGTGTAGTTGGATAGATGTTCCCATCGCCATGGACATCGATTGAGGTATGGCAATCTATACATTCCACACCTTTCTCGAAATGGATGTCTCCACGAATGTGCAAATAGTCTTTTGTATAGAGCGGTTCCTGGTAATCACCCCTTTCGTTTAATGGAGTGGCTTTATGATTGCTCTTGTAATCATATTCAAAAATACCGGCAAAAGTCGTCCCGATCCTTTTGCCGCGGGTGTGGCAGTGGGCGCATTGAGAAGCCGGAATCTTTGTGGTAATCTCGTGTTTATACGGATGATACTTTTTATTCTTTGGAATGGTAGGGTCACTGCCTTCGTAATAACCGTCATTGGTGTAAAGGACATGGCATGAAGTGCACCCTCCCCCGCGAATGTCGCCTCGCTCCCTCCTGCCCTCCATCCAGACGTGGCATCTCCCGCATTCCTTTCTGTAATAATCTGCAAAAGCGGCCTTTTCAGGGTCATTCCACAACTTGAGCGCCTCTTTAAAATCCGGCAATCCCCGGGCAAATGACTTCCTCTGTATATAGCCCGATTCGATAGCTTTCTTAATCCAGGCTTTATACTTCTCAGCGCCGGCATCAGGCTCTGCGCCATCAGGGTCATCCATATCAAAATTACAAAAGGTATATTCGTTCTTTGGCACTATTCCATTGGAACTCAGGGTATGGGAAACCTTGCCATACTCCAAAGATACAAGCGCTCTTTGCAAACGATATACGTGATTGGATCCTGTTTTACCGCTTGGATCAGTAGCAAAAGATACGCTTTCCATAAGTGCTCCACCCACCGGTTCTGGCAGTGGCTGAGCCATAATTGAGGTGAGTGCATGTTTCTGACTGTGGCATTTGCCGCAGCCTTTGCCTTTACTTACCACCCACATATTCCCCGGATCTGGTAAAAGTCCCTTGTGTGCTCCATTTTTAGTCGTCGCTGCCGGGTTTCCCTCATGACATACTGCACAGCTCGTACCCTTTTTCCCGCCTCCGTGGCCAACAAGATAGGGCATCATCGCTTCGTTAATGTCTTCGATTCCTTCATGACAGGAAAGGCATCCCTTTTCAGAGGCAAGCGCTAGAGAAACCTGTTCGTATTGTGCAGAACTTTTATCATCCTTTTCACTAACGGAAGCGCGTATTTCCTGATCGGTTTTGTTTATTTGTATTTTATCTGTGTTTGTGCAGCCAGAGAATACAAATAAAAGAAATACTAACCCAAATAGTATATTTTGAAAATTCATAGAGTCGTTTTCTTTCCTGGTAAAAGTTCAGCCACTTCAAAATACATGCAGAATTACAACCCCCTAGCCCCCTTTTTTTAAGGGGGATTTGGTTGCGGCTTCGCTGCGCTATGATTTAGGCAGAGCAATCTCTACATCAGTTTCGGATGGTTTCTCCATAGACTCAACAATTCGTTTTTCTATTAATTTTATAAGCGTAATCCTTAAATTTTCCATGGTATGGGTATAAGGATCAAGTGAGGCGATTTTATTGGCCAGTTTCTTCTCTGAAAGGCTGTCTTCGAGCCAGTTGGAAAAATCATTGGTGCCACGTCCAATACGAAGCCTGGACTCAAACATGTGAAAGTATATTGAATTAATAGTCACCCGTTGCAATACCGCTTGAAATTCTTTGAGGTCTGACGCTGTGTAGGGTGTCTGGAAGATAAAACTAACCGATTTTACAAAATGAAATTCTTCCCCAGGTGTTGCAAACTTATGAAGTGACCTTGGGTGTTGTACGATGTAATTCTCGATGGTACGAACGATCTCATCCCGAAGTTCACGAATGGTTGTATATTGAATGGTATCGATACTATATAATAGCTCCCCCATCTCCTCTTCGCCCAAGATGCCCGTAATCCAATAGGCAAAGTCATTTGGGGGTTCTGGCGAGAGGTACTGATGCTGCTGGAGAAAACGGTGGGTATGATGATAAATAACAGAACCAGGAACGGTTTTAATGAGGTCCAGCAACTCTTGCAAATTGGCTGCCTTTAACCCGGTAAGTTCGGGCATATGGAGTTGTGTATAAAATTTAAAAGGCTCTTTTGCCTTATTGAGGGCATTCATTATGAACCTCGTGGTTCTGTTCGTAAAGATGTTCTAAAAATGTCTTTACCTCATCAGGAGAATGGACATAATAGTCCGCTACGGACGTATTTGGTGCGAAAGGACTCCGATAACTATCGTTACCGGCGACATGGTGATACTCCGTAGCGGACATACTTGCAGAGTTTCCCACAAAGATCGTTAGCCCCTTTCCCCGTAAACTGTCAAACACCTCAATATCTGCCTTGTCATCACCGAGATAAATAATTAACACATCTTCGTTAAATTTCAACGGGAAATAATCAGTCAATAACCATTGAATCGCTGTGGCCTTATTCCACTTCCCCGGAGGACGTATCTCATAGACCATCTTGCCTTCACTCAGTAGTATCATTTTTCTTTCCAGAAAAGGTTTTGTAATGGCATGAAGGGTACTGCTTACCTCATTCTCATCACCTCTTTTTTTTACTGCTCGATAATGCAAACTAATGGAAAGCCCTTTATCTTCAACATAAATTCCTTCAATGTGCCGTAAGGATTTAAAGAGTTTCATATAAATATGCCAGAGGGTACCGCGCGCCTTTTTGGCTTCAGGACAGGTAGACCGAATACCCGGCCCTTCCATTTCTATACCATGATTGGCAACATAGAGGATTCCCCGAATCTGAACCAATTTTTTGATTTGCTTCAGGGAACGCCCGGTTATTATACCTAAAAATATCGCTTTATCCTGAGTAAATTTTATTAAAGTTTGCCGTATTTCTTCAGAAAGGGCAGCAAGGTCGGGGTGTTTCCGTATGGGTGTTAATGTACCATCAAAATCTGTTAAAATGATGGTTTTTTCTCTGGCATGAATAAGTTCACTAACAGTCCGAATATTTTCAAACAAGTATTTCATTGTTTCCAATAATGTTTTGGGATTTCAATATTGAGGTTGTTCGGTTACACTTCGACTTCGCTCAGTGTGACATCATTCAAAGCGGAGTCGAGGAGTCTAATTTGATTAATTCGTTCACGATACTTTGACCCCAGTTGTATACATTATGTTCGTGCACCTGTTCTCTGAGACGCTGCATTCTTTTCTTCTTTTCATCAGCGGGCATTTCAATGGCGGTCTTTATGGCCTCCGCAAAGGTATCTATGGCGTAAGGATTGATCTGGATACATCCCGCGAGTTCTTCGGAAGCGCCTGTGAACCGGCTGAGCAACAATACGCCGGATTCATCAAAGCGGGAGGCAAGGAACTCCTTGGCAACCAGATTCATCCCGTCATGCAACGAGCTAACGATACAGAAGTCCGACAGGCGATACAAGGCTTGAACGCTTACCCGGTTAAAGTGCGATTTTAATAAACGTATGGGTGTCCACCTGCCGTCACGGTATTTGTGATTTATCTCGACCATAAGGTCGTATATCTTGTCATTATAATCACGGTAATCATCAATGTGGATACGGCTTAAATTGCCTGCCTGTACAAAGGTAATTTTGCTTCTGTATTCAGGACATTTTTCAAGAAACCTGTCGATGGCCATAAACCGTTCGGGAATGCCTTTCGTATAATCAACTCTGTCTAACCCAACGCCTATGATCTGACCCTTTAAACCGAGTTCTCTTTTGATGCGAGCCATCTCAGTCTCAACTTCTTTACTTTGTGCCTGTAAATTTAATTCTTCAAAATCAATACTGATAGGGAACGGACGGATGTGTGTGGTTTTGCCGCCTTTGGTTGCGGAAAATTTACTATAATCTACCCTTGATTCCAGATTTCGATCTACCGTATCGAGGAAGTTGTTGCAATGGTACTGGACGTGGAAGCCCAGGAGATCGTTTCCCAAAAGACCTTCCAGGATTTCCTGTCCCCAGGGGCAGATGCGAAATGCCTCCCTGTTTGGCCAGGGGATGTGCCAGAATTGCGCAACAAGTAAATCAGGTCGTTTCTCTTTAAGCATCCTGGGAAGGAGGGTAAAATGATAATCCTGGATGAAAATAAATGCCTTATCATTTCCAACTTCTTCTAATACAACGTCGGCAAATTTCTGATTAACAGATTTATACACTTGCCAGTCTGCTTCATTAAACTTAGGTTTTACATACACAATATGGCAAAGAGGCCACAACGCTTCGTTGGAAAAACCGTAATAAAACCTTTCTTCCTCTTCGTGAGTAAGCCAAACTCTTCTGAGTGTGTATTGTGGGTTATCAGGTGGAACGGCAATATGTCCTTTGCTGTCGACGACCTCCTTATCGGCATCGCCACTGCCATAGGCAATCCATGTGCCTCCCTCAGCCCGAATAATGGGGTCTAGGGCAGTAACCATACCGCTGGCAGGGATGATATATTTGATTTCTTCGCCTGCATAGTTGTGTATATAAGGCTCACGGTTGGATACAATAATTAGCTTGTAATCCTTGAGTTTGCTTGAAATGAGTTCTTTTAATGATTCTTTTGTATAAGTCATAATTTTCTTAGTCTAGATTGCGGCTTCTCCGGACTCTTTTGTACGAATACGATACACGCTTTCCACATTTAAAATGAATACCTTCCCATCACCGATACTTCCCGTCTGTGCTTCGTTGACGATTGTATTTACAATCTTTTCCACATCGGAGTCTCTGACGGTAATTTCAATTTTTATCTTCGATAACAGATCAACCCGATATTTTGTTCCACGCCATAGCTCGCTAACGCCTTTTTGATTGCCGTGTCCCTTTACTTCCGTAACGGTCATTCCCGGATAACCCAATTCTGATAAGGCATCCTTGACAATATCAAGCTTTTCCGGTCTGATAACAGCTTCTATCAACTTCATGATAAACCTCCCTATTATAATTTTTGTTGATTGAGCAAAGCAACAGGATTACTAAAATACCTTTATCGTGAAGAAAAATATCATAAATACTACCATGAGCATTATGAGCATGTCAGATGTTTTGATTGCGATTGAAGGATCAGGTAAACCAGTCCTATTAATCTCATGTATATTTTCAGCAGTGTATGTGACAGTAGAGCCAAAAATAGTATGAGAAGTTTTTTGCAAAAGTATTGATTCAAGAAAAGAGCCAAGGGCATGTTCCCCTGTTCTTTCGTGGTCTGCAGCTTCAAAACTTTGCAAACAAGGTTCTTCAAATTTATGTGCTCCATGGGTAATCGCCAACTGTGATTGTATGTCTACCTCTTTATTCTTAACGGGAAGATTACTGGTAAAAAATAGTATTGCTATAAGAATTGAAAGAGAGATAAATACCATGAATTTTCTTTTCATATATTTCACCTCTTTTGTAATTTTGCGGATTCATACGCTATGTTAACTATCGTTAACTTAATGTTGCATTATTATAACCCACGATGTATAATTCGTTCAAGTAAATTATTCTATTTCTATAAGAGGTGATACTATGCAAACGAGACGGCGAACCGCGATCAGGAGGCAGCAGATTGTAGATATTATCCGAAATATCATTTCTTCCAAAGGTATCGAATATGTCACCATAAGCGAAATAGCAACGAGAATAGGCACTTCCAAAACGGCTATCTATCGCCATTTTAAAAACAAGCAGGATATATTGAGTCTGTTGATTGATAATATTGAGGAAACACTCATGGAAGCCCTGGACAAGTCAATAGTGAGTGACAACCCTGTTCAAAATTTAAAGAACGTACTCCTGGCGCATCTAACCTATGCAAGAGAGCGACGCGAGACATCGTTTATTGTCATCATGGGGGTTATGCAATTCAGCGATGCTATTATACGCAAGAAGATTTCTCGGCTCATTGAGAAATATTTACGGAAGATAGAAAAGATACTTACATGCGCTACAAAGTTAGGATTAGTAAGAAAAGATATAAATCTCAGGATCTCTGCCATTGCCTTTTTGGGTCTCATCCAGTCCACCGTCACTGTATGGTCTTACAAAAATTTTAACTTTGTGCCCCAAAAAATACATGCACAATTGTGGAATATTTACAGAAGGGGGTTAGGAGCTTAATCGAACAAGCTGTATGAATCAAAATGAAATAATCAAATCCGAAATCAGGAATTTAAGGGTGGGGACATTGTTAACGTTTATCGCTATCAACCTAAGGTTTGTTTCCGGAAACATCCTTAACGCTCTCATTTTTTTTAATATCTTGCAGTCAAAAAACCCTGACCGCAGGTTTGACATACATGCGCCAAGCACACCGGATATATGGTGTGACGTGGTGATGATTATAGTGTTAACCGTTGCATACCTATTTATTACATCAAATCAAATAAAAAACGTACGCACGAGTGTATTCCTTAATATACATGAAATGAGTAATCAAAAGTTATCAACCATCAGACGACTTAAGGATTGTGTTTACCAATCTATGGGGATATTTTATGCAGCCGTTACAGGAGTTGGCATGTATCTTTTCTCAAGATATATTTTATCTATCATGTTAGAAGTTTCTTTTATTGAGAATACGACAGGCACATTCTTTGTTTTGAATAAGTTAAACGATATTCTGCGATTAGGTTCTCCTCTTATAATTATCTATGCTTATTGTAAGTACCTTTCCATAAACAAGTACATTATGTTCATACTTTACCTATTCTTCATTATAAGAAATCTTTTTGCAACTAATATATTGGGATTAATAACTGAGTATGATCTGCACGTGGGCGCCCCTTTTTTAGATATTTTATCACCCATTATAATCATATACTCCGTAGCTCATTTCTTTTCAAACTTTAAGGCTATAGTATACAAAGAACAAAAACTTTTGCATGACTTAAAACAAGATATAACAAAAGAACATTCAGCACAATCCTGCAAGAAACATCAAGATGCCTTTGGAGTTCACGTTGCATAAAAAATAGTTCTGTAATCAACGAATGCTATTATGAAATGTATTGAGACGGATTGCTTATGGATAACCCTTTTAGATTTTTACCCGGCGGGTTTTTCGCGGTCTTTCGCACAGTCGCTGACTTTGCCTTTAATAAGACCGATGGTGTGTGGAATGACAGGAAGAACAACCCCCAGGTTCTCAGCAACACCCTTTGGACTCCCCGGAAGGTTGATAATGAGTGTTTGTTTATAGATTCCGGCGACTGCCCGTGAGCCCATTGCCCTCGGTGTATGCTTGAGTCCCTCCATTCGCATGGCCTCAGCAAAACCCGGCAGTTCCTTTTCGATAACTGCCCGCGTTGCCTCAGGGGTAACGTCTCTGGGGCCTACGCCTGTTCCGCCTGTAGTGACAATGAGGTCGGCTTTTCCTGCAAATTCAAAGAGTTTTTTTGTGATAAGGTCTTTTTCATCGGGAATAACTTCATAAGTAGTGATGGTGGCATCGATTCCCATAAGCATGTTGCGGATAACCTCGCCGCTCGTGTCCTCTCGTTCACCCCTTGAACCCTTGTCACTTAACGTTAAAATAGCTGCCCGAATCATGTTTTTACTCCAGATT
>DBJWYX010000066.1:0-10667 GCA_052360825.1 Candidatus Wunengus sp. YC64 | reverse complement strand
AATATTCTCTTATCCTTCGACATTCATTATTCCTTGTTCGATATTCGATATTGGACTCCATATAAAAAATATCAAAAACAACTTAGCGCTTATGGGGGAGGGCGTCCTTTGCGCCCCCATTTCCATGAGGGCAGGCCTTTGCGGTGGGCTAAACTGTTACAAAATCTTCGAATAGGTATCAATTTCAGATATAGCGAAGGGCTTGCCAATATGATGCCCCTGGGCATAATCTACCCCGTAGTTCGATAATAGTTGCACCGTTTCTTCACATCCCACAAATTCAGCGACGGTCTGTTTCCCCAGCCCACGCGCCAGCTCTACCATTGCCCTGACCAGGTGCTGGTCTGTATGGTTGTGTTTTAATTCACTGATAAAGCTTCCGTCTATCTTCAAAAAGTCCACGGGTAATTGTTTGAGGTAACTGAATGAAGAAAAACCGATGCCGAAATCATCGAGACCAAACCGGCATCCCATGCCCTTGAGGGTAGTAATGAAACGCTGTGCATCAATCATATTTTCTATCGTGGCAGTTTCCGTAATTTCAAATACGAGGGTATTCGGATTAATGTTGGCAGCCGCAAACTCCTGTTTGATCAAAGGCAATAATTCCGGGTCATTAAATGCCCTGCCAGAGAGATTGACTTCGAGGAATAAGCCTCTGTCAGCAAATTGTTGTTCTGCAATGAGGTGAATGGCGCGGCGCACTACCCAGCGGTCAATATCCCGAATAAGACCGAAACGTTCGGCAATATTGAGAAATTCGGACGGGGAAATTAATGCGTCATTTTCATTCCCCGATCCCAGTCGAGGACAAGCCACCATGCGTAACAAAGCCTCGTAGCCCATAATCTTCTTATGCCGTACGTTCGATATCGGTTGTAAATGCAGCACGAATCGATTATTCTTTAATGCATCCCGGATACGTTCCTCCCAGTCCAATCGTAAATCAAAGCGTATTTTCTGGTCGGATGAATACGTACAAACGCAGTTGCGGCCTTTTTCCTTTGCCCGATACATGGCGAGATCGGCGTAGGTAAGTAATTTTTCCACATCACCTCCATGTTCGGGAAACAAGGCAATGCCAATGCTGGCAGTAACACTATGGAATCTGCCGTTATTCACATGGAGATTTCCCCGCGCCAGCTCCAGGATTTGCGTTGCGATTGACTGTGCCTGATCCGTATCGGTATAAGGGAGGATGATCGCAAATTCATCGCCGCCCAGCCTGGCGATGATATCGGTCTCACGCACCCGCGCCCTTAGCAGATAGGCAAAATTTATGAGGATTTCATCCCCTTTCTGGTGACCAAGGGTGTCATTAATATATTTGAAGTTGTCCAGGTCGATAAATAACAATGCCCCGCTGGATTCATGCCGCTCCATCTGCGCAACCCAGTCCTCCAACTCTTCCTGGAACCGGCGGCGGTTAAAGAGATTGGTGAGCGGGTCATTATTAGCCAGGTGTTTAAGATGCGCCTCGAACCTTTTACGCTCGGTAATATCTTCCTTAATCGCAAGGAAGTGGGTAATGACCCCTTGAGCGTTTTTGATAGAAGAAATGGATGCATACTCCCAATAGTATTCGCCACTCTTCCTTTTGTTACGCAATTCCCCCCGCCATTCGCCGCCCGAATTAATAATAGCCCATAGACGTTTATATTCATCAGGCAATGTTTCGCCTGATTTAAAAATACGCGGATTTTTCCCAATAACCTCTTCAGGGGTGTATCCCGTTAGCTGGATGCCTTTGGGATTGACATATTCGATATTGCCTTTAATGTCGGTAATGACAACCGTATTCGGACTTTGCTCCACGGCCTTCGATAATTTGACAATCTGATTTTCAGCCTCTTTACGTATGATAAACTGGCCAATGTGGGAACCTATAGCCCCTGTCATATTGAGCAAATCCTCATCGGGGTTTCTTATCTCATGGCTAAAGAACTCGATTACCCCGATGACATCATTACCTGCCAGGATAGGAAAACCGAATGCCGCATGCAGCCCTTCTTTGGCTGCAACGGGCGCCCGCGTGAAATTCTCATCGTGAACAACATTAGCAATCCAGACAGGTTTGGCGCTTGCCTGGACACGTCCCGGCAGTCCAACACCCGGCGAAAAGGTAATCTGTCTGGTAACCGCCGTGAATTCCTTTAGCTCAAGCAATGGAATGTGCCACGTTTCCTCGCAACGCAGCACCCCCGCCTTTCGATCAATCATCCATACAATGCCAAGACTCCATTCCAGAGATTCGCAGAGGACTTGAAGGATTTTTTGAGACGCCTCACGCAGCGTGGCGGATTCTGACAGTATACGCGTTACGGCATGCTCAGCATTCAAACGCCGTTCTGCACGCACGCGTTCGGTAACGTCGCGAATGATTGCCATTCCTCCGATGATTGTCCCATTCGTATCGCACAAAGGAAATCGGGAACTATCGAAGTATCCGTACCTCCCTGTTTGTGGAATACTATAAGGCACTCCTGAACGTTTAACAGTCTTGCCTTTAATAGTCTCCAGGTAGGCGTCCCTTTCTCCGACTTTTTCCAGGAACGGAAATATCTCAAAGGGGGATTTGCCAAGCACCTCTTCGCTGGTAACGCCGGTTATCTGTTCCATAGCCTTATTCCAGAATGTGTAGCGGATGTCTTTGTCGTACGCAAGAATACCGTCCTGGCTTGACTCGGCCAATAGTCGGAATTTTTCCTCGCTTCTTTTTAGATTCTCTGCGGCTTGTTTGCGTTCGGTTATATCCCGCGCAATAATAACGAACTGCCGTTGTTCGCCGATGCGCATCTCTCCAAGCGATGTATCCACGGGAAAGGAAGTTCCATCCTTCCGTTTTCCTTTTGTCTCACACATCATTAAATGAGGAATTTTTTCTTTGTCTATCCACAGGTAGTTATGGAGATAATTGTAATAGAATTCAGGCATTAATATTCTAATATGTCTGCCATTTGTCTCGGAAGACGTGTACCCGAACATCTTTTCGGCTGCTGCGTTAAATGATTCAACAATGCCTTGTTCATTAATCGTAATGATTCCGTCCATCGCATTGTTAATAACCGAACGGAGATACTCTTCGCTGCGCACCAATGTGTGGGTATCCCTCCGAATGCGTGAAATCATAGGGCGGAAAATGAAAAGCGCCTCCATAAACAGGACAAACAGGGCAAAACCCAGCGCCCCCTTTTCAAGCTTTTGCAGCCGGGCGATATTTGCTTCACTCTCAGTCTGATATTGTTTCACCACGGTATCCAGTGATTTGAGCAGCTTTGCAGCGGATACAGAAAGTATATATCGCAGGCGGGGGTTATCCCGGGTGAGCCTCTCATCGGTGTCATGCGCCAGGGCATTGACTTCTGCAACATAATCTCGTACCTGCTTATCTAACAGCAAGGGAGGATTGAAATACATGGCATGTATCTGCGGCGACGTGTTGCCGGAGAGGCGCAGACTTGCATTACCGTGAATCAATCCGTCATGATTGCATTCCATCCGTTTGCTTATTTGCAGTAATTCCTGGCGGGCTTTATTTCGTTCGGTCTTATTATGGGCGGTGACAAGACGCAGGGAATATACAGCAGCGCGTTGAGAAAGCAAGCGCTGACTGCCGCTCACGTTAATCACGGCAGCCGTATTTTTCTGGGAGGCCGCCATCCTGTATAAAATAACATAGGCAGAAACGCTGAAAATGGCAATCAGCCCGAGTGCAAGCGCATATCTGAATGTAATATTCTTTGTAGGAAAGCTACTCATGTCGGCATTTGCGGCACAGCCGCAACCAAAAACAAATTTAACTTTTAAAGCCCCCCCTTCCTCCCCCTGTCCCCCTCCGGAGGGGGATAAAGGGGGAGGAAAGGGGTGTGTTAGTTGAATATTTACACACCCCATTATCCCCTCTTGCTAGAGGGGAAACTATCTCAAAAATCTTTAAATTCATCGTCAGACAATGGAATTAAACGGGCTGCCTTGACGTCCTCCGTGGCAGTTTTCTTTCCGTTTCCCTCGCATGAAGTCTCTTCCTGCTGTGCATGTGACGCTACTTTACAAACGGTTGAAGACCTTTTCTTTTGGGGGACAAATGCATCTTCCTCAAAAAGCTCACCCGCACTTTTTTTTGATGTCGCGGGTTTAACCAATGCGCCGCCCGTGTTGTTTTCCATATTGACTTCAGCAGCAATCTTATCAACCAGGCCATTAAGCCCTTGCGCCTGAGAGGATAATTCCTCGCTGGCTGACGCAGTTTCCTCTGCATTAGCGGCATTCTGCTGCACAACCTGATCCATTTGTTGGATCGCCTTGCTAATCTGTTCGATTCCATTGGTCTGCTCTGACGAAGCAGTGGCAATTTCATTTACCAGATCAGTAACCTTTTTTACCTGTGTCAATATCCCGGAGAATGCCCCTCTGGTATTTTTTACCAACTCGGTTCCGGTCCCTGCCTTCTTTACGCTGTCCGTAATTAATGTTGTAATATCCTTTGCCGCTGCAGAACTTCTATGGGCGAGATTCCTGACCTCTTCAGCAACAACGGCAAACCCGCGCCCATGCTCCCCAGCACGCGCCGCCTCAACTGCTGCATTCAGGGCGAGCAAATTCGTCTGAAATGCTATTCCTTCGATAATCTTGATGATGTCCGCTATTTTCCCGCTGCTCTCGGCAATGTTCTTCATTGCGCCGTCCATTTCTATAACGGTATCATTGCCCTGTTCAACAGAGGCGCTGCATACCTTTGCAAGTTTTGCCGCTTCTGCGGCATTATCGGCGTTCTGTCTTGTCATAGAAGAGATTTCTTCCATCGTTGCCGACGTCTCTTCAACAGACGCCGCTTGTTCGGAAGCCCCCTCCGAGAGGCTCTGGCTGGAGGCCGATATCTGTTCTGATGCCGCTGCAACCTGAGATGCGCCGCTCGTGAGACCTGCAAGGAGATTCTTGAAAAGGGTAGTAATCTTTGTAGCCAGGTTTTTGTTTATCATATTTAAAACTACGGTCGCAACTATGCTCACGACCGTTATGATTGCGTAAAAGATAATGCTGTGCATGGATTCGGTCGAAATGAGCGCGGATATCTTACCAAGCTCGTTTGCCTGATAGTTTTCAATGTTCTTGAGAATGTCAATCCTCTGAGTCGCTGCTTCATAAACCTCGTCTCCCGTAATTCCAAAATTTCCTTCATTCGCCTTTTCTAATACCAAGTTTCTTATCTCCGAAACCTTTTCGACAATCCGCCCGGAATGGTTTGATTTATAAAAGGAAATCGCTTCCTGAGACGCCAGGGACTCAAATTTGTTCAGAAGCACTTCCTGCCCTTTCCATGCAGCTATCCAATTACTTAAACTGCGTGCATCAACCGCTTTATTTGCCGCTGCAATACCACACAGATTCGCCCGTTCAATGCCAGCCAGTTCCTTTGCTGATATAAAACTTACCATGGCATGAGCATTGGCCGAAATCTTCGGATGGTTCGCAAGGAGAGAAACATGCTCAATGGATTTTATAAAATTTCCAATTAAGGTTGTATAGTAACTGATTGTTTCCTCTTTTGTGATGGAAAGCCCGGCTACAGCGGTTCTTTTTGCAGATAACTCATTAAGCTGACTTTGAACAGAATAAACCTTTTGACTGAATTCCAAACCATACTGTTTTGCGTCAAAAGATGCCATGTACTGCTGAAAGGATGACAAGGCAGTGTCGGCATTCCGTTTATTATCATCCAGAATATCTTTCATTTTGTTCCCGCTGCTGCCAATGTAAACCGCCGAGGCTCCCCGTTCCTTTTGTAATTCATGCACCAATCCGCTGGCATTGATAACATATTGACTTAATTTAACAATCCTGTCAGCGCCTACCTTAACATGAATCTTTTCCGTAATAATTGTGTAAATAAAAAAAATTGTTGCAATAGATGGAAGCAGTCCAAACAGTACGATTTTTTGACCGATGCTTAACTTCATGCCTTTTTCTCCTTTTTTTAATTAGACATTTGGCAGCTTTTTTTCTGGATAAAACGTTTCATCGTAGGGGCTGAAAATCTTCAGCCCCTACCAGATTGAAATTCCTTTATTTAACTTCGTGCTTTACCTCAAGTATCCTGCTGACCTGATCCTTTACACCTACATTAGACAAGCGCGGAGAAGAACGATCATCATTAATTTCGATACTGGAGAGACTGTGCAATTCTCCTTTTAACAGGATCAACTTATTAATCTCATTCAGAATCTCATTCGAGATTTTTTCTAATGACGTAAAATTAGAGTTTTTAGTATAAGCCATTTCTACTACTGCCTGAATCTTGTCCAGGAAAATACCAATAGATTCATGCATACTTTTAGAAGCGCTTGCGACAAAGGCTCTGTAGCCGTTAAAAACTCCCTGCAACTCTTCGAGTTTTTTGTTCAATTCTGCAACCGCCCTGTCCAACTCCGTTGTGTTTGACATACTTCCTTCCCTCCCGGTGAAAGTGTTTGAAGAAATAAAATACTACCTTTGCGCTCTCTGCGCCTTTGCGGTGAACTATTACCCCGTGTAAACCGCAATCTTACCCCTTCCATAGCTTAAGGAGGGAGATATACTCACCGTATCCTGTGGGTTTATCATAATCATAACGAGGCGCCTTTTTTCCCCTTTTATTCCTCACATCTGATGCAGTTGTATGCTTGTGTGAATGGCCAGACGCATTCAATCTTTTCATTATCCTTCTAATAGTAGAACAGGAGATAGACACCCCTTCATTCTTAAGCTGTGTCAAAATATCGCCATTGCTCCATGCGGGGTGAATTCCCTTAAGTACCTCTATACGGTTTACTACATAGAGGGGGGTGGTTGGTTCCCTCAAGTTTTTCGGTCTTCGGGTCTTTTTGTCGTCTGCAAGGGATGAGAGGTTGTGGGGATCATAACGCCTTTTCCACCGGTAAAAGGTGTCGGGCGAGATGCCGAAATAGCGACAGGTAAGCCTTGCGTTTTTTCCGTGTTTCTCATAATGGTCAAACCATTCGAGCTTCTGCTTTACATCTTCTGATATGTCGGATTGACTTTGATATGAATCACCGGTATCGATCATGGTAAATCTGTCTTTCCTTAAAAGACTGTGTCTTTATATGCTTAAACATTTTAAAATTATTTGCGTTTATTAAAGTGTACGGTATCTATTCGGCGAAATGGATATTATTATAATCGGAATATTTTGAAGATACATAATAGTTTTTTTTATAAATATCACCTTTGATTGCTGTATGTATTCTAAAACAAGATACTTATAGTACAATAATTAACTATGTGTCCAGTATCTATCTGACCATTTATTCAGTCATAGCATCATTACCCACCCCCAAATCCCCTTCCCCGTTTTTACGAGGACAAGCCCAAGAGGGGACTTCTTTATTTCCCTCTTGGGAGGGGACGGGGTGTGGGTCTTGTGACATATTTTCATGCGCTTGCTTGACACACACGAGACCAAACTGTTATATTCTTATGTTACGATGCCGAAAATTCTCGTAAAAGATTTCAATCTCGAACACACCCTCTTGTGTGGACAACTCTTCCGGGCATCCCGCGTAGAAGACTGGTATTATATTACAGCGAGAGATCGCATCTTTAGAGTCCGTCAGTCCGCCGGCTATTTAGAATTTCAGGGAGTTGACAGGAAATTTCTCATTTATTATTTTGCCCTGGACGAACCGTATCAAATTATCCTGAAACAGATAGAGAATGACCCGCACATCAGGAAGGCTATCAAAAAATATTATGGCATGCGCATTGTGCGGCAGGATCCGTGGGAATGTTTAATATCTTTTCTTTGTTCCTCAGCGGCAAATATACCAAAGATAAAATTAAATCTCGAAATGCTTGCGCAATTTTTTGGGAAAAGGATCGAGTTGAACGGATATGAGTGGTATTCGTTTCCGAATCCTGGCGAGTTAAATCACTACGAAAAGATCGTGCAGGCAAAGACGGGATTTCGGGCAAAATATCTGAAAGCGGCCAACGACCTCGTCACTGAAGCCTTTTTAGCGTCATTGAAAAAACTTCCTTATCAGGAGGCAAAGAAGGCGCTGAAGCAAATCCCCGGTGTGGGAGATAAGATCGCCGATTGTATTCTGCTATTTTCGTTGGGTTTTACCGAGGCGTTTCCCATTGACACGTGGATCAAGAAAATTCTTCAAAAACTGTATTTTAAAAATCAGATTGTGTCAAATCGGGAACTGCAGGATTTTGGCCCAAAATATTTTGGGAGGTATGCGGGATATGCGCAGCAATTTCTCTACATGCTGGCAAGGGAGTCCACAACAGGTAGCCGCAGAGACGCCAAGAGCATAAAGCTTTAAATCAAAATCTTGGGGAAAATACCACAAAAGTATATAAAATGTGGCGCCGAACCCTTGTGGTCGGCCCATTATTGCCTATGAAGGGTAACGCTACGCAGATGAACTGCTTGTCAGGGACCTGGCAAAGTCATACCCGAAGATGCCGCACTTTTTTAAGTCTTCCCCGCTAGGTGTAAAATTAACCTTAAAGGGAGGCTGGACAACATTAAGTTTGAGACCTTTTAAACGGTCTTCCATGAGTCGAGTTGCCTCTCCGCTCCACCCGTACGTGCCAAAGGTAGCACACTTTTTCCCTTTGCTGTTAACGCTAAACATAACGTTTATAATATCCCAGAGGGGGCGCAAGGCATCTCCATTTATTGTAGATGAACCAAATAGGATACCATCTGCAGACTCAATCTCACATCTCATAAATTCAGGCGATACACTGGCAGCATCGAACAATTTGACCTCTGTATTCATTATTGAAGCCCCTTTGGCGACTGCTTCCGCCATTTTCTTTGTATTTCCATACATGGACGCATAAAAGACCACTATCAGCCTTTTATTGGGGTCATTCCTCGGTGTACTCCAATCTTTGTATGCATTAATGTATTTCCATATGTCAGTGCGAAGGATGGGGCCATGGCTTGGGGCAATCAACTGGATATTTAAACCTTTAATCTTTTCGATTGCCTCGAGTATCTTCTTCCGGTAAGGACCCATGATGTGCTCATAATAATGCCTGAAATCAGGAGTGAAATCGTCCACACGGTCGTCAAAAAGCCGTTCATCGCAAAAATGAGTTGCAAACCCATCACAGGGAAAAAGCACATGGTCTTCTTCTACATACGTAAACATGGTATCCGGCCAGTGCCAGTATGGCGCATGGATGAACTTCAATTGCTTATTGCCCAGACTGATACACTCACCATCCTCAACGGTCTTTCCTTTAAAATCCATGTGAAGCATATTTTTCAGAAAAAGCGCCGCAGTCTTCGTGGATAGGATTTGGACATTGGGGTTTTCTTTCAATACATAGCCCAATGCCCCTGAATGATCCATTTCTGTGTGATTGACAACGATATACTGAATATCCCTGAGGTTTATTAATGATCGGAGTTTATCAAGAAATTCCCCGGCAAATTTTTCATGGACACAATCGATGAGTGTGGGTTTATCTGCTTGAATAAGGTAAGAATTATAGGTACTGCCAAACCGTGTTTCAAACACCACATCAAACACCCTGAGGGTGGCATTTAAAACCCCGACCCAATGGATATCTTTTTTGATTTCTAAGGTTTGCATGGCCGTAGTTGAAAAAATGTTTGAAATACCTCTCTATATCAAGAGAGGTATGAGGGGATTATGCAACTTTCATTTTCTTTTTTACAAAATTCATCAATCCCCCGGCTTGGATAATTTCCTGCATTTCCCTGGGAAATGGCTCGAATTTGAATCGCTTCTTTGTGGTAAGATTCAGGATTTCTCCGGTTGTGAGGCTGATTTCTATCTCGTCGCCTTCTTTAATTTGTTCGGCTGCTTCAGGGCACTCGAAAATAGGCAATCCAATATTAATTGCATTTCTAAAGAATATGCGGGCAAAGGACTTTGCTATGACACACGAAAGCCCGGCAGCCTTGATGGCGATCGGCGCATGTTCACGAGAAGAACCGCACCCGAAATTATCCCCCGCGACAATGGCATCGCCTGCTTTGGCCTTTTTCATGAAATTCGGGTCAGAGTCTTCCATGCAGTGAGACGCCAGCTCTTTCGTATCGATAGTATTCAGATACCGTGCCGGAATAATCTCGTCCGTATTGATGTTATTTCCAAACTTCCAGCATTTACCTTTCATTCTTCACAACCTCTTAGCTTCACGCTGTGTGTCCTTTATGGTTATTTTAAATTCCTGAATTTAAATGTATTATCTTCTGTTGGCTGCCAGTTGCCTGCTGCCTGCTGCATCTTTTTGTTTGTGTCTCATCGCACCATGCTTTTTAGAATTTAGTCTGCCTTCCATCCTTTGATATGCCTGATGCATAAACGCTTCTAGCCTGGTTTCCTCGTTTGTCTGCGCCTGGCCATCAAAGGATAACTTCAGGCATGGCATTCCGTAATAATCTTTCTGAAACCTTTCAAGCACGCCGTTCACAACCGTTCCGGGCATGCAGTGGAAGGGAATTACGTTAACAATGCCGTCAAGCCCTTCCTCGACGTATTCAATCGCCTTGCCCATACTGAGCACCGGATCGCCTTTGTAGGAGTCGTCGATATACGGTTTTCCTTTCTTGATGAGTTCCTTTATAGACGCATCTTTCAAGAAATGCCTTACGCTGCCTTTAAACACCTGTGTTAATT
>DBJWYX010000065.1:848-10731 GCA_052360825.1 Candidatus Wunengus sp. YC64 | reverse complement strand
GATTCGTATCTTCCACCGCGATAATTAAGGGTTACTTCCGCATAGATGCCATCGCGAAGATAAATGCGATGGGAGAAATCCTTCGTAGAGGCAAGGATTAATCTGCTTTCATTAATATAACCGGGATCAATGTTGATAGGGCGCTCCACGGAATATTTTTTTGAAGTGGTTATAGACTCTTCCAAGAGATTAGTCTGCACTTTAATCGCGGCAAGCTCATCGGGCATAATCAGTTTTTCAAAGCTGTAAAATTGCCTTAAAATGCCTTTCCCCATTTCCTCGTTATAATAATCGGTAAAGGTAAAGGGTAGGACATCACTTCGAAGGTCTATCAAACCGAAATGTTTTTCCAGGATTTTGTCGATCTGTTCAAGAAGTTCAGGAATACTTGTCAGTACCCCAGCAATTAAGTTTACCGGTTTTGGTTTAGAAATTTGACCCATGATAGCTGCAATCTGATAGAAAACAATGGTAATAAGTTTAGCCACGAATAGGTACGAATGAAAAAGAGAAAAAGACAATAGGGGCACGCAGTATCGTCCTTGGCTGGTTCAACCGTCCTCGGTTGAACCGAAATGTTTCGGTTCAGGCGGCAAGCCCGAACCAGCGCACGCGGCTGCGTGCCCCTACCACATCCAGGATTATTTTTTTCCCCAATTCCCCTTTTCTCCTTAATTTTTCAGCTATATTAAACGTCCTAAATAAGTTGACATGAATCTGTCATTGCGAGCGACAGCGAAGCGATCTCATGGCAGGGATTGCTTCGTCGTTCCTCCTCGCAATGACAACTTTCTTTTAGCGTTTACTATATGTCTGCCTATTTATGGCTTCGATAACATTTCAAACAGGTTTTTGAGCCTCGACCTGACTTCTTCGGGTGGAGTCAGGAAAGTCTCGCCGCTTTTCCTTAATTTTATCTCAAGTTCTTTTGTTTCCGTGAATTTTTTACCGATGATGATTTTTATGGGAATTCCAATCAGGTCGGCATCCTTGAATTTTACGCCGGGTCTCTGGTCTCTGTCGTCCAGCAGTACGTCAATGCCTTCATTATTGGTGAGGTCGTCATAGATGGAATTTGCCATTTTCATACTATTGGTGTCGTTGACGTTGACGGGAATTATAATGACCTGGTATGGAGTTATTGAAAGCGGCCATATAATGCCATTCTCGTCATGCGATCTTTCAATGAGGGATGCAATGATACGGTTGACTCCAATCCCATAACATCCCATGATTAAGGATTTTCCTTTGCCGTTGGCGTCCAGGAACCTGGCCTTAAGTGCGTCACTGTATTTCGTCCCCAGTTTGAAGACGTGTCCAACTTCAATGCCTTGTGAAACGTCAAGTTCGTGGTTACATTTCGGACAGGTATCGCCCCTGGTTACGTAACGGATATTGGCAATCTGGTCAATCCTGAAGTCCCTTTCGGGATTCACATTTAATAAATGGGCGTCCGATTTGTTGGCGCCGGTGGCAAAATTGCGAAGTATGGATACGGCCTGATCGGCAATGATTTTTATCTTCAACCCTACGGGACCGGCAAATCCCACATGCGCACCTGTGACGTGTTCTATGGTGTTGTGGTCTGCTAGTGCAACGGTTTCTTGCCCAAGAACCTTGGTCAATTTGGTCTCATTGACCTCGTGGTCACCGCGCAGGAGGACGGCTACGGGTTGTCCTCCCGATATATAAATCATCGTTTTTACCATCTGGCGTGGGTCTACCTTCAAAAACTCACTGACTTCCTGAATGGTATGTTTGTTGGGCGTATGGACTTCTTTCATCGTTTGAAGAGTTATGGGGTTTTCCTGGGGGATCGGAGCTGTTTCGGCCCGTTCACGGTTGGCGCTGTAACCGCATTTCAAGCACCGGATCAGGATATCTTCACCCACAGGGCTTGGAACCATAAATTCATGAGAAACGTCGCCACCCATGGCGCCTGAATCCGCCTCGACTACGATGTAGTCAAGACCGCATCGGTCGAATATGCGGCAGTAGGCGTCGTACATTAATTTATAGCTCTTGTTAAGCCCGTCATAATCCACGTCAAAGCTATAGGCGTCTTTCATGATAAATTCCTTGCTGCGGAGAACGCCGAACCGGGGTCTTGTCTCATCCCGGAATTTAGTTTGAATCTGGTAGAGGGTGATCGGGAACTGCCTGTATGAATTCATCTCATTTCTTACGATATCCGTAATGATTTCTTCGTGGGTAGGGCCTAATGCGGTGGTTTTGCCATGTCTGTCTTCAAAGGTAATCAGGTCATCGCCAAATACCGACAAACGTCCGCTCTCCTCCAGGAGGTCGAGCGGTTGTAATGCGGGGAGGAATACTTCGACAGCCCCCGCCCGATTCATTTCTTCACGCACGATGGCAATGACTTTATTCAAGGCCAGTGTTCCGAGCGGCAAATAGGCGTAGGCGCCGGACGTGATTCTCCGAATGAGACCGGCGCGTATCATGAGTTTGTGACTATCGATTTCTGCCTCTGACGGACTTTCCTTCAGTGTGGGGATCAGTGTTTGTGACCATTTCATCTGTTGTATATTCCTTAAAAGAATTACATGTATATAATTTAGTTGAATGTTAATAATGACAAATGAAAGACATTATAATTTTTTATCATGTGCTTTCAAGGATTAAAATCATTTGAAGTATTTCATACCTCTTTTTGAATCTAAAGTTCGTAATAGTTTACCCGAAAATAAATATTTGACATGCTGAATTTTTTATTTATAATAATTTGCTCGTTGTTTTTTCATGAGACTCATCAGGAAAATGTCCTTGTGATATGGTTGGTTTAAAGGATTTTTTCTTTCATAAAAAGTGTATCGTAATTCCATGTTAAATTGAGTAATAAATATTTTGTCCCATTTTTGGAATGAGTTAGTATGGGGTTGATTTGATTCATTGATGGAGGTGAAAGAGTTGGTAAGAAGAACGATTTTAACGGGTTTGATCATTGGCGTATGCGGGATAATGACCTATGTGTTTGCTGATGAGCCGCCGCCCAAGCAGGAAAAAGAGAAGAGTGAATTGGCCAAACTCATGAGTGGCATAGATAAAAGCTATAAGGCAGTCGAAGAAATTTCGGGTTATTATAAGTACAGCGACAATGATTGGAAGGTAATAGCCGAATCGAGTGCGAACATTGCAACGCTAACGAAGACAGTCATTAGTAAATTTTCTCGTCCCGACGACCAAAAATACCAGGATCTTAATAAGACAATGTTGACAGAGGCCGAGAAAATGTATGAAATTGTTAGCCATAAGGGTGAACAGGGTGCGCTGGAAGATGCCCAATGGCAGGTGAGAAGATTGAGGCAGACGTGCGCCTTGTGTCACAAGCATTTAGGGATTACTATTTATCCTCAACTGTATCCTGGCAAAAAAGAGGAGTTACATCCTGGTCAGGCGGAGATTCCTGCGCCGAAAGAAACAAATATTCCAAAAGATTGGTAACGGATGTTTTGCGGGGGATGTTGGAATTTGCCGATTGCAAAAAATTGATTTCTTTGAAATTTTCGGTACAATTATCCAGAAAATTTTTACTTGACTCATTTTGCTTTCAATGATATATTGTCCAACTCTGTCTCTTGAAGAGAGCTTCGTTTAATGTGTTGTTTTAAAAATATCTACAAGGAGTCAATTTGATGTTGCAGGGTTGCCTTGTTGATAATAGGTTAGATATAAATTATGGCATACTGTTCTATGCTAGCGATTTTTTGGTATGAAGGGAGGTGAAGTGAAAGGTCTAAGGTCTGGGGGCGGATTTGAAAATTTCAGAGATACTAATTTTAAGAATTGGTGCCCTCTCTACATTAATAAGTGGGTTAACGCTTAGGAATAGTTGTTGCATAGAAATTCAATACTAGTAGAAATAGTCATGTAGATTATTACGTAATTTTAAAAAAGGAAAGTGAGGAGGGGAAGAAAATGAGCCTAAGAAAGGGTATTATCGCAGGGACAATTACATTGTTCATTGCAGCAGTGAGTTCAGTAAGTTATGGACAGGCAAGTCAGGGCGAATTATGCAAGAAAATGTGGGATAATTTCCAGGGAATGAGGGCAATGACGGGGCTTTCAGCAGCCAGTGACGAACAATTTGGAAAATTTTCAGGTTATGCGAAGTCAATAACAGCAGACACCAATACATCAACAGAGAAATTTGCATCTGATAAAAATTACAAAGTTTTGAATGGCGAAGTTCTCTACCACTCAGGTGAGATTGATAAGGCGGCTGGAAACAAAGATCTGGAAGAAATTCAGGTTCAGTTCAGAAGACTTACCATTGCCTGCAGGAATTGTCATAAGATTTATAAGTCAGAGTTAAAGCTCGTTCCGTAATATAATAAATATCCTACATAAACATAAATGAGGGGAGGTTGAATTATGAAAATGTTCCGTTTATCATACATATTGCCAGTTATTGCTGGTTTGGGGTTGTCTTTAGGGAGTTCTGCTTGGGCTTTAACACATCACGAACCAGGTGATACCACAAAGAGCCCATATACCATTTTTGCTGGTCTTGGTTTTGCCGTGCAGGAGAGCTGTTATTACTGCCACGGAAATGGTGGCAAGGGCACTGCAAAGGGTCATGAATATGGTGTGCCTGATTTTACTGACGCTGCTTTCCAATCTTCAAAAACAGATGAACAGTTTGTAAAGCACATCAATGCAGGCAAGGGAAAATGCCCTGGATATCAAGGAAAGATGTCACCTGAAATGATCGAAAAGATGGTGGAGATTGTCAGGAATTTTGGAGCAAAATAGTTTGACGGCGGGTTGTATGAGTAATCTTAATCCACCCAATTGAAAACAAAAGGGCATGTGAAGTGTAAATTTCATGTGCCCTTTTTTTATATATGCAGTCGACTCTGCTGAGTCGGGTGTCTTGAATAGGCATATGAAATGTGATAGTTTCATATGCCTTTTTTGTTCGTGTAAAATTTAAGATTTATACTATTTCGGCGTGAAAAACATGCTGCATTTGTTGTAAGGCAAATTGATGTTCGTTCTTTGTAAGCGCTGCAACACAATTTTTGGGTATCGTGACCTTATATCCTCTCATATAAGCTTCCGCTGTGGTATATAAAATACAAATATTCGTTACAACGCCGGTAAGTATCAGGTGGGTTATACCTAATTTTTTTAGTAATTTGTCCAGAGAGGTTTTATAAAAACAGGAATAATAGGTTTTTGATATCACATAATCTTCTTTATGTGGTTTGAGTTGTTCGATAACGTCTGCGCCAGCCGTTCCTTTTACCGCATGTCTGGGCCATAACTTAAATTCAGGGTCATTATCTTTGTGTTCGTCACAGCAATAGATAACGGGCATGTGTTTCTTTCTCGCCTTTTCAATTTCTTTTTTGATATGTGGAATTATCGTTCTTGCCACAGACACTTCGAGCGTAGCGCCTTTATTGACAAAATCATTTAGCATGTCTGTAATGAGAAGGGCGTATGCCTCAATTTCTGATTTCTTTGTTTTTTTCATAATTTCAAATGTAATCGAACTTGTTAAATTGGTAATAGTTCACCGCAAAGACGCAAAGTGCGCAAAGGTATTATTTTTTAGAAACTAAAGGTTGTGTATTCCGAAAAACTTTATGGTTTTATTGAAGAAGATAATCCTGCTGTGTTTTTTTCTCATTTTTTAAAGCTTTTTCTTTGCGTTCTTTGCGTCTCTGCGGTGGGCTGAACTGTTACTTAAATTGTAAACTGGGCAAAATCCTTCGCAAATATAATGTCGCCATTATAAGTATTTTTAAGCTTTTTTAACAAGTCTTTATTATGTTTCTTTATGCTGGCATCGCATACAGGATAAAAGTGTGAAAGGATTAATCTCTCACACTTTGATTCACAGGCAATTCTGGCACACAGTTGCGGGGTGAGATGTCCTTCTACCTTTTGGTTATCCGGGAAAGAACATTCAAGAACCAGTGTATTAACTTTCCTGGCCAGACGGATGATGCCGGCACAATAGTCTGTATCGCCGGAGTATGTCAATGTTTTACCGTCACGAGATTCTATTCGAAAGCCAGTACTATTCATTGAATGCTGTAACGGTTCTACAATAATTTTCCAACCATCATAGGTAAGTCTCCCTCTGTCAATTTCTTTGAAATGGAGATCAAAGGTCTTGGGTTTTATCACTTCTCCAAATGTTGATAACAAACCTTCATGAAATGCTGTTAGACCAGTCGGGCCTGTGATATACAGCGGCCTGGTTCTTTTAGGTTCATTATATCGCATCGCAAAGAGGATTGAAACGAGGTCAAGAGAGTGGTCTGGGTGAAAATGGGAATAGTATATGTGATCGATATCCAAATAGGTAACACCCGCAAAGAATAGCTGCCGCAGTGAACCCGGACCTGTATCGAAAACGAGGTGTTTGTCTTTTATCTTTACCAGGGTACATGGATATGCCCTTGTTTTCGATGGCATTCCCGTGCCCGAACCAATAATCGTTAGTTCCATTTTACAAAATCTTTTTTCACCTTTGAATGCGAAAATATTATTCCAATTTTGCTTTTAGCTTGGATGGGTACTGTTTTTTGAGTTGAGTTAGAAACGATTGATCTTCTCGAAATTTACTATCAGACATATCCTTTAATTGCCTGAAAGTCAGCTTAGCATTACCGTCCCTTTGTATTGCAACAATAAAAATGATAATTCAAACAGCCAAAGGAAGTGATTTTAAGCTTTTTATTGAACTAATTTCCTTAGCTTTTGTAGATTTCTCTTCTCTTAAATCATATTCCATCTGAAGACCCAGCCAGAAATCCGGCGTTGTACCAAAGAACTTTGACAGACGCAGTGCCGTATCTGCCGTGATCCTTCTTTTTCCTTTTATTATTTCAGATACTCTTGTCGGCGGTATTTTAGTTTCTTTCGCAAGTCTGTAAGCAGAAATATGGAATTCCTTGAGGAATTCTTCCTCAAGAATTTCTCCAGGATGAATATTCGGAATCTTTTTCACATTAAACTCCTTTCTTCATGGTAATCAACAATTTCAACATCAGATGTGTTTGCATTATTCCAAATAAAGCAAATTCTCCATTGGTCATTTATTCGTATGCTGTATTGACCGATTCTATCGCCTTTAAGTCTTTCCAGACGATTTGCAGGCGGTATTCTTAAATCCTGCAATTCCTTTGCCCTGTGAAGCATAAAAAGTTTTCTTAAAGCGATGCGCTGAATAGAAATCGGAAACCTCAGCGATCTTTTCTGATTCCATATCTTTTCGGTTTCTTTGCATTTGAACGATACTATCACAATACTATCGTAGCGGTTGAGATAATAACGTCAAGCAGGAATACTTGTTTTTGTCAGATGCTTCCCCCATCGTCAACGGTTATGCGGGCGTCCACCAATTTAATGTATTTTCATTCCAATTTCTGCCCCGTCGGCTACGGCCTCAAGCGCGGTACGGCCTTCCACCGCATCGCCGACCGTATAAACCTCTGGAACAAAGCC
Organism: Candidatus Wunengus sp. YC64; assembly: GCA_052360825.1. Classification (GTDB taxonomy): domain Bacteria; phylum Planctomycetota; class Brocadiia; order Brocadiales; family Brocadiaceae; genus Wunengus. The sequence goes on along the minus strand of DBJWYX010000065.1, from coordinate 3,249 downwards.
TTTAATGGATTCTGCAAGGGTATTATTGGATTGATGGAGCGTGGGAATGACGATATTGTCAAAACCTTCCAGTTTTTGGTCTGCCTCCCTTCGACGGCTAACGACTATGTAATCGTGTCCGATTTCCGTTACCTTTGTGTTGATGTGTAATTGAGCGCCCATCTTTTTGAGTCGTTCACAAACATGATAACGAGGGTGAGCAACCAGCTCTAGTCCGAGGACGCGCCGCATTTCAATAAGGGTAATCTTCTTTCCTCTGGAGGCAAGGTAATCTGCAAGTTCACAGCCTTCAGGGCCTCCTCCGACAATCGCCACATTATTTCCAAGAGAATCTGCGGAAGAGAAGGCGTTCCTAACGTTGAGTACATTGTTCTTTTGTGCGCCGATGATTTCAACAAGAACGTGTTTTGCCCCATGTGCAAGGATGACCACATCGGCTGCGAACTGTTTGATTGATTCTGCCGTTGCTTCTTTGTTGAGATGTATCGGGATATTTGTCTTTTTGACCTGATGTATTAAATAATCCAGGAAATTCCGCATAGGCTCTTTTCTCGGAGCCATAGAGGCATAACGAAAACTGCCTCCGAGTTGCAAATCCTTTTCCCATAAAGTAACGTTGTGTCCGCGGCTCGATAATACGTGGGCGGCTGACAATCCTGCCGGCCCACCCCCAACCACTAATATTTTCCTGGGTTTGCTGGTCTTTTGTAAGTGGGAAATACCTTCCTTCCCAATATAAGGATTGACCGTACACACAAGCTTTTTATCAGAAATACTCTCGATACATCGGTTACAGCTCAAACAGGTTCTTATGTCATCGAGTCTGCCTTCTTTTATCTTATTGGGAAAGTGTGGATCGGCAATTAATGTGCGACCCAGCACAATAAGGTCGGCCTTATTCTCTTGCAATACTTTCTCTGCCATAGCAGGATCGATAATCCTGCCCACCGTCAAAACAGGTATCTTTACAACAGACTTGATACCCGCTGCAAGATGAATAAAGCAGCCTTCTTCTAAATAATAGCACGGTATGTTAAAAAATGCGGATGCATAGTTGCATGCGGAAACGTGAATAGCGCTGGCGCCAGCCTTTTCAAGTATCCTGGCGATTTCTTTGCTTTCCTCCAATTTGAGTCCCGTGTCGGTATACTCGTCCGCGCTGATACGGCAGATTACCGGATAATCTTTGGGTACACGGTTTCTGATACCTTCGACAATTTCCCTGGCAAATCGTGAGCGTCTGATTGTATCGCCACCATAGTCATCTGTTCGTGCATTAGATTCCGGTGAAAAGAACTGATTGACCAGATAACCGTGCGCCATGTGAATTTCAACACCGTCGAATCCAGCCTTTACGGCACGGTTAGCACCTTCGGTAAATTTATTGACTGTGGCTTTGATTCCTTCGACAGTTAATTCTGTGGGCATTTCTTTCGTTAGAGGGCTTGGAATGGCAGAAGCGGATACGGTTTTTGTTCCGGTAAAATAAGGCAACGCCTCCTTTCCTGCATGGCTCAATTGCAGGACAATCTTTCCGCCCACTGCATGAATACCATCCGTCAGCTTTTTGAAGTCAGGAATAAATTTATCATCATGTATGCATAACATGCCGTCGTTAACCCTGCCAACGGGATCGACGCTGGTATTTTCAACGGTGATATAGCCTACACCGCCCAGGGCGCGTTCTTTATAATAGGCGATAATTTCGTCTGTGACAAAACCCTCTTTATCGCACAAATGGGTTTCCATAGGCGACATCACCATACGGTTTTTTATATCGAGAGAACCAATCTTGAATGGGCTAAAAAGTTTTGTAAATGAAGTCATTTGATTATTAAAAACCTCCTGATCTGGACAAACCAGAATAAAATTTTAGATTTACGATTTTAGATTTAAAATCGTAATTCGTAAATCGTAATTTTCAATTTCTTGCTAAAACTGAGAAAAAATAAGATTATGGAGCAAGGCTAATGTTGGTCTACACTTTTTGAAGCACGATGTTCTTTTGATGTCTTTTTATGGGATTATACAGTGTGTCACGCTCCACGGGTTCACGACCGGCCTCTTTGATGAGTTTGATAATTTCATGGACTGATAGCGCCTCCGGCGTTTCGGCGCCCGCAGCGTGGGTGATTTTTTCTTCTTTTACCGTGCCGTCAATATCGTCTACCCCAAAACTGAGGGAAATCTGGGACAGCTTGATTCCCAGCATGATCCAGAATGCCTTGATATGGTCAAAGTTGTCGAGCATCAACCGGCTGATAGAGATAACCTTCAAATCCAGCATAGCGGTAGTACCGGAACGGTTCGCTAGATCGGTATTTTTGGGATGGAATGCCAGCGGGATGAAAGACATAAACCCGCCGGTTTCATCCTGAAGTTCTCTCAACCTGACGAGGTG
>DBJWYX010000065.1:0-797 GCA_052360825.1 Candidatus Wunengus sp. YC64 | reverse complement strand
CATCGTTGCATTGCTGTGTAATCCCAGGTTATGCGCCTCACGCATTACCTGCAGCCATCCTTCGCCGCTGAGTTTTTCCGGACACAGTTGTTCACGGATTTTTGGCGCAAAAACCTCAGCGCCGCCGCCGGGCAAAGAACCAAGACCGGCCTCTTTGAGCGTTTTTAACGTTTGACGTACGGGAAGTTTTGCTATTTGAGACAGGTGCTCGATTTCGACTGCGGTAAATGCCTGGATATGCACGTCAGGGCAGCATTCGTGAATTTCACCGATCATCTTTACATAAAAATCAAACGGAAGGTCTGGATGCAGCCCGCCTACGATATGGAGTTCCGTTGCGCCCTCTTCTACGGCAGCCACAGCCTTTTCCATGATGTCTTCCATCGCCATGGCGTATGAACCCGTCTCTTCCTTGTCTCTGCTAAAGGCGCAGAATTTGCAACGATTCTTGCAAATATTGGAATAGTTGATGTGCCGGTTGGTAATATAGTATGCCTTATTGCTGTTCTTTCTTTCACGGATAATATTTGCTATATGGCCGATATGAAGGATGTCGTTTGACCTGAAAAGTCTGACACCATCCTCAAAGCTCAGCCTCTCGCCTTGCTGGGCCTTTTTGAGGATATCATATATGGGTGAGATTCTTAATAGGTTTTCCATTTTTACTATAAGAGAATATTGGACGCAGATGAACGCAGATAATCAGGATATTAAAGTAACCGTTAAAAGAACTCGTAGTTATCTGTGTATATCTGTGAAAATCCGTGTCCTGATGTAGATCAGTTTTTTAGAAAATA
>DBJWYX010000064.1:0-10761 GCA_052360825.1 Candidatus Wunengus sp. YC64 | reverse complement strand
TGCAAGGCACGCCCCTTCTCTTTGTCTCTAAAGAGGATGAAATCTACATAAGGCCCGAGTGGCGCTCCCTGCCCTCCTGCCGCCATATCTCTTGGCCGGAAGTCAGCTACGGTAGTAACGCCTGTTTCCTGGGCAATAACGGAAGGTTCACCAATTTGGAGCGTAGACCGAATGTGTGGTAAATCCCACGCTTCTTTTTCTCTGACCTCTGACCTCTGACTTCTGACCTCTGGCTTCCGGCTTCTGGCTTCTGACTTCAGTTTTTTTTGTGGTTGCTTGGTCGGGGAGATGGTAGATAGTCTGTCCGTGTGAGCCAATGAGGTCGATATCCTTGATTGAAATATGTGCCTTATTTGCAATAGCTGTAGCTGCATTTGCAAATAGCTTTCCGATGTGAAAGTTTATCTGGCAGACCTTATCAACCGTGCCCGTTCCAGGATTACAGGTATCGAGGATGGCAGTGCGTGTGGCATCGTTATAAGGGTAGGTTTCAAAAGCAAGGACGTTTATTCTTGTATGTAAGCCGTTTCCGGAAATTTCAACAAGGCATGCATCTATGCCATCTATCGACGTTCCCGACATGAGGCCAATGACCTTTTTGGGATTTTTGTGCTGTAGCCGCAGAAGTTCATTTAGCATTTTTGGGTTTAATGGTGTGGACTGGACTTGCTTTTATAGATTTCTGCCTCGCGGTCTGCGTCGCCAAGCATTCCCTTGGAACGATAAACTTCTTCGAGTACCTTGTGTACATCAATAAATACAGGATCAATCTCAAGCGTCTTTTTGAGAGAAACCTCTGCTTTATCAAAATCACCCTTTTCTTTATATGCCAGTCCAATATTGTAGTGAAAGTTTGCCATGTCGGGACGCACGGTTAATGCCTTTTGCCAAACGGAAATAGCATCGTCGAATTTGTTGATTTTTGTATAGGCGATACCCAGGTTATAATAAATTTCTGTCTTTTGTGGGTTAATTTCCAATGCCATCGTCCATTCTGCAATAGCCTCGTTGAATTGCGTCTTTTTTGCATAGAGGATGCCCAGATTGTATTTTGAATTTACGAGACCTGGATTTATATCAAGCGCTTTCCTGAATGCCGTGGTTGCATCTTCTTCCTGCTTCTTATGGATGTAAACAAGACCCAATCCTTCGTATGCCTCTGCATAATGGGGATTGATGTCGATGGCTTTTTTGAAAACAGAAACGGCTTCGTCTGATTTTCCTCTTTTGTTAAGGATCGTACCCTGCCCCACAAGAGCCTCTATCATCGTAGGGTTAAGTTCCGATGCTTTTTTATATGCAGCCAGGGATTCATCGAACATGGCCTTTTCATCGTAGAGCAAACCTAAACTATAATAGATTTTTGCATCGTTTGGAGTGGACTCCAGCAGTTTCTTGTTTTTTTCAATTTCTTCGTCTACCATCGATTTTTTATGGACTGAAGGAGCTTCTCCTTCAAACTTGACGGAGGTGGAATGCTGAGTAGTGGATTGTGTGCCGGATTCTTTCTTGCCGCACCCAATGTTATAGCAGGAAAGAAGCAATATGATAGAGACCAGGAAAGACGTTTGTGTTTTTAAATGTGCCATAAAAATCCTTTTCTTTTTAAAGAGATATTGTATAAGTTATGTAATTAAAGAAACAAGAAGTCGGAAGCAAGAAACAAGAGGTCAGAAGCCAGAGGCCAGAGTAAATTCTAACTTCCGACGTCTGTCTTCTTGTTTCTGAATTCTGACTTCCGATTAATTATATAGTGTAATGGCCATTCGTCAATCTGAAACTATGGATCAGCATATAAAACAATCTCATAAGCAGAATCAGGGTCTTACCCGTGCGATGAGTTTTTTTGATGTGATTTGTTTGGGAATCAATAGCGTGGTTGGCGCTGGTATTTTTTTATTACCGGGGCAACTGTGCAGTTTAGCCGGCGATGCCGCGCTGTGGCTATTTCCGATGTGCGGAGTCCTTTGTTTCATAATTTCCCTGTGTTTTGCAGAGATGGGGGGGATGTATAACAAGACAGGTGGCGCATACCTGTATGCCAGGGAGGCATTCGGGCCGCTTGCGGGTTTTTTGGTGGGCTGGATGATGTGGCTTTCGTCTATTATTGGTTGGGCATCGGTTGCTAGCGGTTTTGGGCTTTATTTAGACTATTTTTTGCCGACAGAGAATGGATGGCTAAGCAAGACAATTATTACGGTTCTGATAGTAGGGTTGAGCGCCATCAATTTTTTTGGCGTTAAACCTGGGGCAAGGACGATCAATTTTTTTACCATAGGCAAACTCCTGTCTTTGCTCATTTTCATTGGTGTGGGATTTTTTTTTATCAAGAAGCAAAATTTGGTTTCGTTTCACGATGGCGGAAATTTTAACGCAGCAGCCATTATGGCGCTGTATGCTTATACAGGATTCGAATTTGTCGTGGTGCCTGCGGAGGAGATGCGGAATCCTCAAAGGGACATCCCGCGCGTACTGTTCTTTGTGCTGCTGATGGCAACCGGTTTGTATATCGTTATTCAGATTGTCGCTACAGGGACGTTTCCCGGTCTTGCTGCGTCAGATAAGCCGCTTGCCGATGCGGCGCGATATTTTATGGGGGCGGCCGGCGGCGTGATTATTGGTGCAGGGGCATTGCTCTCTATTGGCGGCATTAATGCAGGCATTGCCCTGACAAGCCCGCGTAGTCTCTATGTCCTTTCAGCCGATGGATTCTTCCCTAAAATATTTTCTAAAATACATCCCACATATCATACCCCATATCTGGCCATTATAGTCAACACAGTCTTGACGCTTTCATTGAGCCTGGCGGGCAGTTTCAAATATCTGATCGCAGCAAGCGTCATGGTAAGTATCCTGCAGTATATTCCCACCTGTTTGGCCGTCGTTGTACTGAGAAGATACAGGCCTGAGTTGGAGCGGAATTACCGGATACCCGGTGGGTATTGTATTCCTATTTTGGCGTTGGTGATTTGCGGCTGGATGATATGTCATGTAGAACTGAAGATAATAGCGGCAACCGCAGCAGCGATTATTGTGTCATTACCGTTTTACTTTATGCGGCGGTAACAGGGATTTCAAAGTTTCTGGTTGTGTGTGTTTTGTGAGGTATTGTAAATTGTAACACACCCCTGACCCCTATCGAGAGGGGAATTAAAAAGTCCCCTACCGGGAGGGGATGAAGGGGCATAAGCGTTCGTTAACTTAAGAAAGAACTATAGCATTTTTGAGCAAAATATCGAATGCAGAACAAGGAATATTGAATTTCGAAGGAAAAAAACTTAATAATTCGACATTTTCTGTTCGATATTCGATATTTAATTGCATTTAAATTGAATTAACTTCTTAAGTTAACGCTTATGGGATAAAGGGGTGGGTAAAAAAATTTCTTGCCGCCATTTAAGCGATATGCATATTGTCATTACAAATCGAGAGAATGAAAGTTTAGTAAAAGAAGAAGTATTTTTGGGTAACCAGTACAGTGTCGTTTCTCGTTCTGGTCTGAATGTAACAGAGGCGCAAGTTGTTGAGGTCTTGAAAGGACTTGCTAATCCCAAAAGGATTCTCTTCATCGAAAACCGTACAGGGGTGTGCGGGATGGTTGCAAAGGATTTGCACCCGGAAGCGGAGGTTACCATCCATTGTCTCGATCTGTACTATGCCAACAAGATTAAGAGGAATTTGGCAAGAAATGAAGCATCATCAGTGACAATTTGCTGTAAGCCCTATGTGGAGCAGAAAGATATTTTTGATGTAATTTTTCTCCAGTTGTCAAAAGGCGGCGCCACAAGAGAATTAACGCTGGATTTAATGCAACAAATCCACCAGGCGCTGCACATGGGTGGGAAATGCTTTTTCTCTATCGAAGGGAATGATTCATGGGTTCGCAATCAGGTCGAAAAACTCTTTGGAGGGTTTTCCCTGTATTCCCAGAGCAAAATAGGATGCTGCATAGCAGCCAAAAAGAAGGAAAAACTGAAAAGGATACGGGATTTTCAGGCAGAGTTTGTCATGACCATTTTTGGGAAAAAACCGGTTCGCCTCCTTACTATTCCCGGCGTCTTTTCCCATCGGGAAGTAGATCAGGGTGCGCTGGCGCTGGCGGAAGTCGCAGGTGGGGAGTCTCAAAAAGGCGATGCGGTACTGGACATGGGTTGTGGATGTGGAGCCATTGGGATTTCGATTGCAGCAAACCAGGACGTAAGCAGGATCTGCTTTGTAGATTCAAACTCGCGTGCCGTCTATATAACGGAAAAAAATTGCCGGCTCAACGGTCTGGAACGCTATGAAGCAGTGATGAGTGATACAGGGATAGAGGAAGAATGCGGATTCACCCTTTTTACAGGCAACCCGCCCTATTTTTCTCATTACAAAATTTCAGAACTCTTTATAAGTACTGCATACAAGGCGTTGAAACCAGGGGGAAGAGCTTTTGTTGTGGCCAAGACGGCGGCCTGGCACCAGAAGTTTATGCGGGAAATTTTTGGCAATGCAGAACTTATCAATCGGAGAGGTTACGAAATTATAAAATCAGTCAAATAGGTCAACCGTATCCGGAAGATGAGGCTTTCATTAGACCTTTCACAAACTTTGCCACGCTCAGAAATTATTGGATTTTTAAAATGACTTTTAGCCTGTCAGTCTAATATCTTCTTGTACCAATTCGTTGACCCCAGACCTTTTTTACCATTCCGTCATCGTCTTCGTCATAAATTTCACCCACGACTTCTTCTAAAATATCTTCTAATGTTATGATACCTATCGCCTGGGTATCCTGGCGCACTATGGCCATGTGTATTCGGTTTCCTTGAAAATTCTTGAGTATCCTGAGAATGGATTCGTTGACGTCGACAAAATATGGTTTTCGGAGTAAGCTGGTTAATGAAAATTCTGTTTTGGTGTCCATCATAGCTACAAATTCTTTGGTGTGAAGGATGCCGACTATTTGCGGTTCGGCTTCATCAGCTATGACAGGGAGTCTTGTGTGTCCACAGGCAATAATAATTTTTAGTATTTCCTCTTTGCACATAGAACTACGAACGGTAACGACCTTGGAAAAGGGAAGCATAACTTCAGATGCCTTCTTAAAGCGCAATGCGAATAAATTCAAAATATAATCCTTGTGAACCGGGTGTAGAGATTTTAGGGAAAGTTCTGATACCCCGTCCTCGGAAAGAACAGCCGGTCGAATGCCTAACAAGGAAAGAAGTCTTACCGTTGATTGTTCAAGGATATGGACAACGGGCATGGCGATCCTTGTCATAAGGGTTAACAAATAACTTGAGGCTAACGATATTTCTTCGGGATAGCGGATTGCAATGGATTTCGGCACCAGTTCACCAATAACAACAGTAAAAAAGGTAAAAGGGATGGCGAAAAGTGCGATTCCAAGAATTTCTGCCGTTGTACCGGAAACATTTAAATATTTTTGCAGAAACGGAAGAATGGTCTCCTCTACTTCTGCGCCGCCAACTGCTGCGGACAGAATTCCGACAAGCGTAATACCTACCTGAATAACGGCTAGAGTTCTTTCCGGACGCGCCTTTAGGTTGATAAATTTTTTTGCGGCTGCATTTCCTTTAGAGGCCATATCTCGTAAAAGCGGGGCATTGGTAGAGGCAAATGCCATTTCCATACATGAAAATATGCCGTTAAAAAGGAGCAATATGATTACTATTATCCATTCCATTGTATGATTAGATTAATGCTTTCCTTCCTTACTCAGTATCAAGGAAATATTAACCATATTCCCATTTTCATCAAATAACTTTGTCATTCTGGCGTTGATGGATACAGGGGGTGTGGTGTTTGCCGGTAATATCTGAAAATCAGTGGTTTTCTCCCGCGTAGTCAGGAGGGTATTCACGGGGACAGATAAGTTCATGCGGGATAGATGTGTCTGAATGTCGATGTTTGCGATATTCGCTTCATGGATATCCAGGAGTTCTTTTGCTGTTTGGTTTATATGCGTAATTTTCCATTGCCCATCGGTGACAACCACGCCTTCTTCCAGCCCGGACAAGACTGATTCGAGGATATTTGTTTCTTCCTCCTTTGCAGGTATTCGTCTCATACGCAGCAGCGATTTTACCCTGGCAAGCAGTTCCGTTTTATTGAAGGGTTTACTGATAAAATCGTCAGCGCCTGCATCAATGCCCTTGATACGGTCGTCCATCTCGTGGAGTGCGGTAATCATTACAATCGGTATGCTTTTGGTTATTCCATTTGCCCGCAGCTTCTGGCATACCTCATATCCTGTCATTTTAGGCATCATAATGTCCAATAATATTAAGTCGGGATTTTCTGATTTTGCCTTTTCCAGCGCTTCTTCCCCGTCGTATGCCTCGACTACATCAAATCCAGACGCGGTCAGGATTACCCGGAGTAATTTCACATTTTGTTTGATATCGTCTGCTACTAATATTTTAGCCTTGTTCATGTCTTTCCTTTTTTCCCCGTAAAAACTCACCGCAAAGACGCAAAGGACGCAAAGATTCAAAGGCCATTGACAATTCTCTTTATTCCGTCCCTCAATATTGGAACATTAAAGTTAATCAATATTCCCAATTTTAAATTTGACAACTTTAAATACGTCAAGAGTTGCGCTTCATGAATTGGCTCAATCTGATCAAACGCCTTTAATTCCAGAATTATTAATCCTCCAACAACTATATCCAATCGATACCCACAGTCCAATTTCACCCCTTTATAGGACACTGCAAGGGGTTTTTGTCGCTCAAACGCAATGCCACAGATAGATAATTCTCGACAAAGACATTCTTCGTAAGCTGATTCCAACAATCCTGGTCCAAGATTGCGATGTACTTCGATTGCTGCACCAATGATTTCCTTCGAAAGTTTGTCTTCTTCTTTTGTCATGGTTATATCTTTCTTTGCGCCCTTTGCGTCTCTGCGGTGAATTAGTTAACTCTTTTTAATATATTTTTCTACGATGAGCGGCAGTTCCTGTGTATTGATGGGTTTGCTGACGTAAGCATTGCAGCCGGTGTCCAGAATTTTTTGCTCGTCTCCCTTCATGGCATAAGCGGTCACTGCGATAATGGGGATGTCCTTTGTAATTACGCTTGCCTTGATTTGCTTTATCAGGGTAAGCCCGTCGATGCCCGGAAGCTGGATGTCCATAAGGATAATATCCGGTTTTTGATTTTTTAAGAGGTTTAATGCCTCCTCGCCGGTGGTAGCCTCGATTATATTGTATCCCTTTGCCTTGAGCACCACGCGCATCAATTTCCTGTTTTTTTCGTTGTCTTCAACAACCATTACGTTTTTGTCAGACATATTGCTCTTTCTTCAATAAAATAGAATTCATTATTAAAAATTTACCACGGAGGCACAATAACACGGAGAAAAACCTTACGAGCGAGAATTTTATCAATCCCCGCTTCTCCTTATCCCCCTTTCTTCTCAATCTTTTTCGTGCGCAACTGTTCTATATTTTTAATTGCCTTAAGAAGGTCTTCCTTTGTATGCGTGCTCTTTTGCACAATGGCTAAAATATTCCCGTTTAATTCTTCTTTTTCCTTGGGTGTGATATCTTTTGCGGAACAGATGATAATGGGTATACTCTTTGCCACCGGATGTGTCCTGAGCTTTTCAACGACGTCAAACCCGCTGACTTCCGGCATCATAAGGTCAAGAATGATGAGGTCTGGATTATTATTGATTGCGAGATTGATTCCTGCCTTTCCACTGTATGCCCTGAGCACCTCAAAGCCTGCGTTTTCCAGGATGGCGCTCATATATTTAACGGCCTTTTCATCATCGTCAACTACCAGTATTTTCATCAGTTTGCCTTTATCCTTCTCGGCGGGAATGCAGGTATTTACGGTATTAATGAGTTTTGCCCTGTCGACGGGTTTGATTAAATATTCGGCTGCGCCCAGGCTAAAACCAAGGTCTTTATTATCGACGATTGACACAATAATTACCGGGATATCAGCACTGTCCTGCGAATTTTTTAATTCTGAAAGGACGTCCCACCCGTCTTTCTTTGGCAGCATAATATCGAGGGTAATCAGAAACGGATGGAATTCCTTTGCCTTTGTAATGGCCTCTTCGCCATCCACTGCCACGATAACATTATAGCCTGCATTCGTTAAATAGAGGGTAATAAGATCGGCGGCCATACGATCATCCTCGACAACCATGATTGTCTTCGCCTCCTTTTCTCCCGTGACCGGTATTTGACGTGGTTTGGCTTCGATCTCTTTCGGTTTTGCTTTTCTCTGTTGGGCTTTTAGGGGCAATGCAAAATAAAATATACTCCCCTTTTCGTACTCACTTTCGAACCAGATGTTTCCCCCATGCATCTCGACAATCCTTTTGGTCAGGGCAAGACCCAGCCCCGTTCCTTCGTATTTTCGGGCAAAAGAGCTATCGGCCTGCCAGAATTCCTTAAACACCTTTTCCTTGTCATCGGGTTTCATCCCAATTCCTGTGTCCGATACCGAGACCTGCAGCATGTCATCCATGATGCCGGCTTCTACGTTGATGTGTCCGTTTTCCGGAGTAAACTTAATGGCGTTTGAAAGCAGGTTATATAAGATTTGTTTGAATTTGACACGATCTGCCTCGATGTCTTTTACATCCGTCAGTATTGTAGTCTTTAATTCCAGATGTTTTTTACTGGCGAGTCCTTTTAATATGGTATATACATCCTCAATGGCGTCATGCACGGGAAAAATCTCGTACTGAAGCTCCATCCTTCCTGCTTCAACCTTGGACAAATCCAGTATATCGTTGATCATTTGAAGGAGATGAAGCCCGCTGCCGTGGATGTCGTTGACGAAATCCAACTGCTCATCATTCAGATCACCGGAAATTTTGTCCCGCAGTACCTCTGCGAAACCGATTATGGCATTCAGCGGCGTGCGCAGTTCGTGCGACATATTAGCCAGAAATTCCGATTTCATCTTGTTGGCTCGTTCTAAAGCCAGGACGGCCTTCTGCAAGTGGGCAGTCTTTTCTGCAATCTGTTGCTCCAGGTTGGCATACGTTGACTGCAACTTGACGGACAGGTCATTAAACGCCCTGCCGAGTTTTCCCACCTCATCTTTGGATATTACATCGACCTTTGTTGTAAGGTCACCGGTATTTTTAATAGAGGTAACAGTAGCCGTTAATTTCTCAATCGGTTTCATTAATTTCCCTGTTGTCAGGAAAATAATAGTTACGATTAACACGATACTGATAGAACCGACGGTAATAAAAAAGATAAAGTTTGCTGCAAAACGTTGTTCGGCAATTTCCTTTGGGATAATAACACTGATTGCCCCCCGTAATTCACCTACTTTGTAATCGTAACCTGCATCGTAATTATTTCGCACAAATTCCGGGGACTGTTCTTTTGCCCCGTGGCAAAGCAGACACTCCTCTTTTACATATAAGGCATAAAGATAACGTTCGACCCTTTTCTCATCCAGGATGTCATCGCCCCAGTATTCAAAAAGGTTATGGTCTTCCTCCATTTTTCTGAGCACCATTTCTTCAAAGGGATCAGGTTTATTGAATAAATTGCGATACCGAACACTTGTCTGCTTAATAATATAACCAGTCTTTTCTGCAAATTTAACCCCAATGGCATGACCGGAAACGGCAGGAATGAAAAGTTTTGTCTGCTCTGTGATTCCGATTTTGGACGTTTGCAGGGAGGAAGCAAGGTAATTCCGGGTGGTCTCTAATTCCACAGCGATCAACTTGGCCTTTTCACGGACTTCTCTGATGAATTCCTGGCGCGTCCGTTTATAAATTAAAAAGGCGATTACGCTGTTTAAGGTAACCAGCAAGACGACCAGGAGGATAACGAGTTTATGTCTAATCTTCATTTTCGTTCATTATTTTAACAAGCTTAATCCTTTGTGTCCAATTCTTTACCTCCCGTGCATCCATCTCTTCTCCAAGTTTAGTAACGATTTCATGTTGGGTAGAATTTCTATTTTTGAGGCTTTGGATAACTATCGTTAGATAATTTTGAGAATTCCTTATTACGAGAATCGTTTTATTAAAAATTACTTATAATCTTGTAACCAGATTAATTTGTTTTTTACAAGTTCTCTATTATTGGAGGATAGGAACTTAAGGGTTCGTCTCAGAAGTTCACTAAAAGGGATATGATCTGAAACAATAATACCGAAGTGTCTCTTTCCCGACCCTGTATATAATTTGGATAGAACAACATAGTCTTTAATGTTGTGAGTCAATATAGCCATTTGGTGCTTTACGGCATAGGCAAGTTGCTCATTATCGCTTTTACCATTTCTATCGACTTCAAGAACATGAGAAACATTATAACCTCTATTGCGTAATACTTCAGCCAACAATACTCTCACATCCTCATCGAGATATAATGATATACTAGACATTTGATATCATTTGTTCCTTAAATCAGACTCTTTAGCAGATAGTTCTTTATCTATTTCCTTCTTATTTTCGTAATAATAAGAAAGGGCGTCATAGATTTGTGGGAGTGTAAGGTGTGGAAACTCTTTGGTGAGTTCTTCGGGCGTCATACCTTGTTTTAGTACATAAAAAACAACAGAACGGACAGGAAATTTGGTACCAGCAATTACAGGACTTCCACCACAATGAGTCTTACGAGAAATAATATAAGGATGCTTGGTTTGAGTTTTTATTTTTTGTGCTACAGGCATAATAACTCTCCTTAATAATATGGTAAAGTGATAAGTTTTATGGGTCTACTAAGTTTTGCGTGGGTAAATTTTCATAATAGTTCTTTCTCAATAG
>DBJWYX010000063.1:0-10866 GCA_052360825.1 Candidatus Wunengus sp. YC64 | reverse complement strand
GTGTTTTTCTTGATGGATACAACACTAATGCCATACGAGACGCTTTTTAGGGATGGATTTTTTAATAAAATTTGAATGCGGCTATCGAGATCGGTGGGGGAAGTTGCATTTGCCTCTAGGAATTCAGTAACAAATACACTACAGATGAAAACAAGTATAAAAGTATTAAAATGTACTTTTAAGGTAAACTTGCAACAGTCCATAATCTAGCTAAAAACGGGAATGAAATTTATCTCTTACTTTTTGAGTATTTCTTCGTCTTTTTTGGTATAGCAGCGGTGAATCGCGCTTCTAATAGATTCTCGATTGTTCGCAAGACAAACAGATGATCTAAAGGTTTTAAAATGAATATTTTTGCGCCTGCTTTAATAGAAGAGGATTCAACACGCTTGGATTTTTGTTCACTGATCATTACTATTGGCATTTTTGCATTTAACTTTCTAATTTCATGTAAAATATCCCCACCAGGAGACTCTTGCACCGACGTGCTAACGATAGCAATGTCCATGCTTCTTTCCTGTAATATGGTCAAAGCCACCTGCTTATTAAGGGCAACTTCTGTTTCATAACCATGCTGTTCAAACAAATCCCTTAATGTATCAACTGTTTGCCGTTCATCCTCTACGATCAATATCCTTGCAGAAGGCATATTCCCCCTTTCATTTTCTTTAGCGATTTAGTATGCGCAAGGTATAACAGTATAAAAATGCGTCTTTTACTGCCTTTCAGTCATAATAGAGAATGAAAACATATCCAACCTTCCACTCTTTAAAACGCCAAAAAAGAAATATGTTTCTGTGCAACTGTATCGTATTTTTTGTTTATGCTTTATAATAATTGTGAAATCATCTCATTGCTCGTTGGATTTCCCTGTCAATGTCACGTTTTTTGATGTCTTCACGCTTGTCAACTTTCGATTTTCCTCTAACAAGGGCAAGTTCCACTTTGACAATGCCATCCTTGAAATATATTGATAAAGGAATCATCGTATATCCTTTTTGCTTTATCTTACCGGCTATTTTGGCGATCTCTCTTTTGTGTAACAGCAGCTTCCTAACCCTTTTGGGCTCGTGGTTTTGCCTGTTTCCCTGCTTATATTGTCCAACGTGCATCTCATAGACAAATATTTCGCCATTGTTAAGATGGGCAAAACTTTCATTAATACTTACATCCCTATTCCGTACTGATTTAACTTCTGTCCCTGTTAGTACAATACCTGCCTCAATCTTTTCGAGAATTTCATATTGGAAATACGCTTTCCTATTCTTAGCAATGAATTCCATTTATAGTAACCGAATGAATACACAGTACATAAGAACCAACCTCTCCCTAAATATTCTTCACTTAGCCTCTGAATTGCTCCCACTTGTGGATATAAATTACATGTAAAAAGAAGCATATCTAAGTCTTTGCTATAATTTTATTTACTATGAGCGCCCTTGCCAAAGAATTATTGCCAAATAACCTTAAAAATATTTGAAAATCGTAACAGATTGTTAGCATTAATGCAAGGTCAATTTATTAAAATTCCATTGACTTGAACCCTTATATTCTTTAAAATCTTTACGAGCCGAAGTGGCGGAATTGGCAGACGCGCTAGATTCAGGGTCTAGTCCCGGCAACGGGGTCAGGGTTCAAGTCCCTGCTTCGGCATTTTATCTTAATCTAATCTCCATCTTTCTTCTGACTTCTGCTTCTTCCTGCAATTTTCTTGCTTCTTCTTTCATATCACTCAGATCATTTTGTAGTGCCGCCCATCCATATAAATGCGTATGATTAGGATTTGCGTGATATGCCCCTTTCCAGGTAACTTTTGCACTGTATGTTAATTTGAAAAATAGACGCTCAATCCTGGATTTGTTGCTATATGACTGTTGATTCCCAAGGATAATGGCATGACCAAGTGATTGAATATTCACCCTCTCATTAATCGGGGGAATTATCAGGTTGTCCCATTCCAGGCCGTTAATGATTTCCTCAGTTTCTTTAACAATTGCTTCCACTTTTTTATGAATGGCATCTGCCGCGGTTAATTTTTCTTTTGCAAAACGTGGCGAATGACATTCATTACACACCGACAGCATGGCATTGCGCCTCTCGGCCAATCGAGATTCATCCACTGCAATACCGTTTCTGTCAATATAAGATAATTCGCCTCCCACTGGCCCGTAGGCAAGCCCAAAACTTATATCATGAGTGCCCTGAGGCATATGACATGTAACACATATTGGTGACCGTAACGACCTGATGGACTCAGATTCTTTTAGTATACTAGACTGGCTAGCTGTATAAACAGCCCCATGCTTTGAAGAGATATATATATCATAATGCGGTTGATCCGACCCCATGTGGCATGTCATGCAAGCCTCCGGGGTTTTTGCTTCGAGCGTATTAAAGGTATGTCGTGTATGACATGAATCGCACTTAAACTGTATGTTATGACACTGTTCACAATTTGCAGAACGGGTCTCCTTAGAAATCTCTATAGATTGACCGCAATCCAGCATTCTCTTCCAACCAATGGAATGGCGACTCTTCATAAATTCGTTGTACTGTTTCGTATGGCATTTTCCGCAACTACCGGCAATAACCTGGCGATTGACCCTTTTATCCTCACAATTACTTCCAATGGTGTAGAGATATTCTAGTTCCGATGCCTCCTTTACTGCAGGTTCCAACGCAGAGGTTATATGACATGCCTCACATCCCACACCCTTTCTGGCATGCTTGCTACCCTCCCAATCGGCAATCCAACCGTGAGTCACACCGCGGTCTTCGTGACATGTAATACACCTTAAAGATTCTTCTGTAATACCTCTTTCCTCTTTAACAGATACAGCCTCTTTTTCATGAGGAGTATTCACTGTTTTCCCTTGAGTAGCACAGCCTGTAAGCCAAATTAATTCAGCAAAAAGAGGTATGATAATAAGGAATTTTATCAACCTATCGAAATATCTTGAAGGATATGGCATTGTTTTTCCCCCTGAATGGATATTTGATGTATTACCTTTGGGTGGTATTATACACTCAAAATTTTAAAATAAAAGGGGGATTCTACGAAATGCCTATTGATAAAAGATAACGCAGTCCTTAAAGAAGATATCTTTTGATAGTTTGTCATTCTATTTCGTAATATTTTGGTTTTAAGATGAGTGAGTTATCAAAGCTCATCACGGCATCTTCATAATTTACCCATAAATATGTAGCAAAAAGTATTTATTTGCCTTTAACATCAGATTTTTGTAAATAATACAATGTTTGTTTTTTGATTTCCTTGTTTTTGGCTTAAAAGTAACAGGCAGATATGAAAAATAAAGGCAGCAAGGCAACTATTATTTTGATCATTTGCAATACCTTTTTATTCGGAATAAAGATCACAGCAGGTCTCATGTCCAATAGTTTGGCCATTATCTCGGATGCGGTAAACTCGTTTACCGATATTGTGTCTTCAGTAATTATTTTCTTTGCTGTGAAAACCTCTTCAAAACAAGCAGACGAGGGACATCCCTTTGGTCACCATCGGGCAGAACCAATAGCAGGCTTAATTGTGGCTATTTTTGCCGGCATATTGGGATTCGAAATACTTCACACCTCTATTTTTAAACTCATGGAAACGCACGAGCACAAGGTTGGAATATACGCAATTGCAGTGCTTTTGGTATCCATAGGTGTGAAAATTATCATGTCCTCCTATTTTAAAAATGTAAGCCGCAAAATAAATAGCCCTGCTTTATTGGCAAGCTCCATCGACAGCAGGAACGACGTATATATATCTACTACTGCCCTTGTAGGAGTAATCTGCGGACTTTATGGTTATCCACAAATGGATGACATCGCAGCAATCCTTATCAGCTTCTGGATTATTTACTCAGGTTACAAAATCGGCGTTCAAAATATTGATTACCTCATGGGCAAACAACCCGATTCCCGTATCATGGAAGAAATTAAAAAGAAGGCATGCGCTGTTTTTGGTGTTGTTGGAATTCACGATGTCCGTGCACACTACGTAGGCAATTATATCCATGTTGAAATACACATATCTATAGATCAAAATTTGACGATGATCCAAGCACATGATATTGGAAAAAATGTCCAAAGGGAGGTAGACGCCATCGACGGCATTCACAAGACATTTATACATATTGATCCCATTTAAAAGGAATACAACTACTTACTATATAGCGCTAACAAACACAAACGTTAAATGCTTGACAGCGACGGTTTAATACATTACTATAAGCAACATTTATTTCTTTAAAATCAGGGACATATTTGAAAGTTTTTTCGCAGCCCAATAGCCGCCTACAGTAAAGATCAGTCTTTTACGCAATTTACAAGATATGAATCTTTCTTCTTCACTCAGTACGAATATTATCACGATTACTTTTTGCAAGACGCTTAATGTTATCTCCACAACTCATAGACGAAAAAGAGCATAACCCGTTAATCCTTATCGTTGACGATATTGAAGCGCATGCAGAGCTTATGGAAGCTTTCCTGATAAGGGAGGGTTATAACGTTCAGGCTACCACGAATGCCCAGGAAGCGATTCGATTCACAAAAAACCTTTCTCCGGATTTAGCTATTCTGGATGTTATGATGCCCGGCATGAATGGCTATGATTTATGTAAAAACCTGAAGTTACTGTCAGGCAGGAAGTTTTTCCCCATCATTCTTCTAACCGGTTTAGACCAACTAGAGAACAAAATAACAGGTATCGAAGCCGGGGCTGATGACTTTTTTAGCAAGCCCTTCAATAGTATCGAACTCACAACAAAGATTCGTTCCCTCATCAAACTTAAAAGATTACAAGACGAACTTGATCATTCAGAAGACATAATCCTTACACTTGCAGTTGCTATTGAAGCAAAAGATCCTTATACAAAAGGCCATTCAGAAAGGGTTAGCAACCTTTCAAAAAAGCTTGCCACATTTATAGGACTTTCTCAAGCAGAGTCAATTATTATCAAAAAGGCAGCTACACTGCATGATATCGGCAAGATAGGGTTAAAAGAAGATATACTTCACAAAAGAGGACCTCTTCAAAAAAACGAGTTAGAGTTAATAAGAAGACATCCTATAATTGGTGAAGACATATGCAAACCTCTGCATTCACTGAAGCAAATTCTTCCCGGCATAAGATACCACCACGAAAGATGGGATGGAAGGGGTTATCCAGATAGACTAAAAGGTGAAGATATACCCATTATCGCCAGAATCATAAGCGTTATAGATAGTTTTGACGTAATTGTTTCAGAACGGCCGTACAGAAGAAGCTACAGTATAAATGCGGCAATAAATCTTATGAACACTGAAAAGTCATCAGGCCAATGGGACCCCTGGCTCGTAGAGAAGTTCATCACGATGATAGAAAATGACCCTTTGATTCATAAAGGGGAATAAACATTTCAATATTTTCTTTGCACCTCCTGAGTTTAAAGATAATTTCCTCGAAACATCAACAAAGGGATTAGGATGATAAAAATCGCTGTAATTGGAGCCGGTAATGGTGGACGCGCACTTCTTGATATTTTTCACACCAATGGTAACGTAAAGATAATTGGTATAACTGATAAAGATAAAAATGCCCCTGGCCTAAACCTTGCGAAAGAATGGGGAATCTTTGTTGCTGAGGATATAAAGGAGTTTTACAGTTACAAACCAGATATTATAATAAACGCTACCGGTAAGCCAGGAGTAAGCGAATTTATCAAAGAGTCATTTCCTTATCCCATTGAGGTTATAGATGGTCTCGGAGCGAAACTCCTCTGGGAATTGGTCAGCAGACATCAAAAGGCAAAAAAGGATATGGAAGATTCTCTGACTTATCTCCAGGGTATGCTAAATGATTCACAGGATATGATCATCACTACCGATCGCGAAGGCAGGCTTGTAAAATACTCAAAGGGCGGCGAAAGAATTTTGGGTTATCGGGCTGATGAAATTATAGGATGTAAGGTATCGGAATTTTATGTTAATAAAGATGAAAGGTCAAATATCCTCAAAACCCTTCATGAAAAAGGAGCTGTATACAACTATGAAACAAAACTCCTCAAAAAAGACGGTTCTCCCGTTGATATAAGCCTCACCATATCAGTACTACGGGATAGAACAGGTAGTATTATAGGTACGGTGGGTATAAGCAAAGACGTTACAGAAGAAAAACGCCTGAGAGAAGAGCTTAAGAAAAAAAATGAAGAGCTTGAAGAACTTACTGAGAACCTTGAGGATAAAGTGTTTGAAAGGACAAAGGAACTTGAGAAAATAAACAGGGAACTAAGCAAGGCAAATGAAATGAAAGGCCGATTTATAGCTAATGCGAGCCACGAACTCAGGACACCCCTTCATTCCATAATAGGATTTTCAGAAATACTCCTCCAAAAAACTTTTGGCGATTTAAATGAAAAACAGCAAAGGTATACAAACACTATCTATACCTCCGGCAAACACCTCATTCACCTCGTAAACAATATCTTAGACCTCGCTAAGATAGAAGCAGGGAAAATGGAACTTTCACACCAAACATTTCCTTTAAAAACAACGATTGACGAAGTATTGATGGTATTAAAACCCCTTGCAGGGAAGAAGGTGATAGAACCAAAAATTGAAATGAGCAGCGAAGTTGATAGTTTTACTGCTGACAAAATCAAATTCAAACAGATACTATACAATTTATTAAGCAACGCTATAAAATTTACGCCAGAAGGCGGAACAGTTGGAGTAAATATAGAAAAGGTAAAAGGCAACAAAGAGATTTTGCCATGGGCTTTAGAATCGCAGAGGTTGCTCAAAGTCTCTGTATGGGATACCGGTGTTGGCATTCGACCCGAGGATAGAGAAAAAATCTTTGAAGAATTTGAACAGCTCGACCCGTCCAAGTCAACCGAGGGTACCGGACTCGGTCTTTCATTAACAAAGAAACTGATAGAATTGCACGGGGGTCAGATAGAGGTCGGCGGCACATACGGTCAGGGAGCCATCTTCAATGTATATTTACCCTTTGTCGTCCATGAAAAACAAACCAGTATGCCCAAGCCCATACTCCCCCCGATTGCCGAGACACGTTTAAAAGAAGAATGTCCATTGGTACTCGTGGTAGAGGATGACATCCCGACAGTGGAAATTCTAACCATCCATCTTACTCAAGCCGGATACAGGATTGCTCATGCCTATGACGGTGAAGAAGCTATACTCAAGGCAAAAGAACTCAAGCCCTTTGTAATCACCTTAGACATAATGCTTCCTAAAAAGGATGGCTGGGAGGTACTTCAGTCACTTAAGGCCAATCCTGATACGAGAGACATCCCGGTAATCATTCATTCAATAATTGAAAATAAGGAGCTTGCTTTCGCTCTGGGGGCCACGGATTACATGGTAAAACCGGTGGATAAGTCAATCCTCCTTGAAAAACTAACAGAACTGTCCTTATTAACTAAAAAGGCCCGCTATCCAATTAATATTCTCGTCGTCACCAATGACAACACCATACGGAATAATCTCTATAATATCCTTCAGAATGAAGGGTTTGTAATGCAATCCGCCTCTGATACAGAAGGCGCCTTTAATCTCGCATTGACAACTAAACCGAATTTAATGATTGTTGATTTAAATATACCAGAAGGTGGGTTTAAGATAATCAACGAGTACCGGGAAAACCCCGCTTTGAGAGATATACCTATCTTTGCCATAACATCCACAAACCTTTCACCAGATGAGAGGCTTGAAGTTGTAGGACAAATAGAAATGGTATTGTGTAAAGATGCTATTATTTCGAAAGAGATTGTAAATCATTTGAGGAACATCGAGGTCTTATATCCAAAGAAGGCAGGACTAATCGACGAGCTAACAGGAGTCTTTAATTACAGATATTTTCAAATCAGGCTTGCTCAAGAGATACGGAGGTCAACAAGATATAACTTGCCACTCGTCCTGTTGATCCTTGATGTGGATCAATTTGGACACTATGTTAATAAAAAAGGTGAACATTACGGCAATCTTATCTTGAAGAAGATTGCCGAGGTCATCAGAAAAAATATAAGGGGTTCGGATGTGCTCGTAAGACATGGTATCGATTCCTTCGCAATAGTGTTGACAAATACGTTTCTTTCTTCAGGTTTAATCCTGGCGAAGAGATTTGTTTCAATGATCCATGATTATCCTTTTCTTTACGAAGATGTTCAGCCAAAGGGCAAGATCACGATAAGTATGGGAGCTTCCGAATTTAAAGAACATTCACCTGAAGAGTTGATCCATTCTGTGGAATTAGCACTCTCATCTGCAATAACAAAGGGTAGAAACAGAGTAGAAGTGTTCCCGGAATAAACAAGCATTCACCAATCTTTGTAAATACTAATCTCAGATAAAATCTTTTATGCATAATGCCGATCCTGAATCCTTACACAAAATCATTTGTAAGGCGTGGTCGTTACGAAGTAAATACATAAACAACTCCGCTACGAACGCATATCGTCTGGTAAATTCTTATGGGGATGCCCTGCCGGAAGTAACAATAGACGTTTATAACAAAAATCTCCTGGTGCAATACTTTAAACCCCATGATAAACATATAAAAAACGAAATTTACCATGCACTTAATGAAATATTAACTCCCGATAGTATTACAGAAAAGCTACGATTAAAAGGTGAAGATATTAAAACTCATTTAGTGTCAGGAAAAGAAATTCTCAGAAATTTTGTTGTGCTGGAAAATGGCATAAAATTCAATATATCGTTTCTTGAGGGTGGCGGAACAGGCCTGTTTCTGGATCAAAGGGATAATCGGAAAAAGATACAAGCATTAGCAAATAACAAAGAAATATTAAATTGTTTCTGCTATACATCTTCCTTTTCAATTTATACAAGTCTTGGAGGCGCTACAAAAACAACAAATATAGACCTGTCCAAAAAGGCGATAGAATGGAGCAAAAATAATTTTTTACTGAATCAACTTGATGTAAACAATCACGAATTTATCATAGGAGATGTATGGGAGTGGCTGAAAAGATTTCAAAAAAAGGGACGGACGTTTGACGTGATTATTATTGACCCCCCCAGTTTTTCTACGAGCAAGACAACGGTATTCACCGTGGAAAAAGACATCCCTAGATTAATCGGAGCAGGACTCAACATCCTTCGTGAGGATGGAATTCTTGCCTTTTCCACTAATATCGCAAAAATAAACTTCTCGAAATTTTTCCAATTATTGTCACGGGTAAAAGATTACACGCAAAAAACATACAAGCTCATCGATGTTTCATCACAAGGTCTAGATTATCCCACCGATGGAGTCAACATCATAGAACCGTACTTGAAGTTTGTCATGTTATCGTGCTAACAAAATCAAATCAGACAATTGTTATAATTTTTTGCGTCTCTTTTTCAGTAAATATCCTACGAATACCGTTATCCCAAACACTACAAACATACCAATAATACCTGCGTATCGTTTGGTATCAAATTTGTTTTTTATACCGGGTACCGTATACCCTGGCAGAAGAGCGTCCACCGAAGGTTTGAAGTCATCTTTTTTGATAAATCCCACCGTATCCTTCGACACCTTTTCAAGACCGTCAGGCATCTGTGAGGTAAATGGTATAATGAGCAATATGAGTCCTATAATAAAGGATAACCCAAACACTACAAACAACGGTATTTTATTTTTGGTTAGCTTCATAAAATATGTAATCCCCTTTATATTAATTAATTTAATACTTCACGAGTTCTGCCCAGCATTCGTTAAATTTTTTTTGAACATCAGGATTCAAGATTTCATACAATTCCAGTCTATCTATTTCTTTTTTATCTATATAGACATACGGGTTTCTCAATATCTCTTTCTTAACAAAAAGCCCTGCTTTTTTATTACAACTGGCATAATAACAAAAGTTGGTATGCCTAGCGCTAATTTCAGGACGTAACATGAAATTAATAAAGTTTTCTGCAAGTTGTTTCTGTTTTGCACCAACGGGGACTGCTATATTATCCGTCCAGAAACCAGTTCCCTCTTTTGGTATAACAAATTTTATGGCATCGTTCTCCTCACTGACTAACGCCGCATCGCCATTGTAACACTGGGCAATCCACAACTCCCCGGTTTTCAACCTTTCCATAATTTTACTATAAGGCATAAATCCTTCTTCTTGAAGCAAAGGTTTTAGCGCCTTTAATACCTTCATCGATTCAATTATATCTGAGGGGTTAGCAGGATTTAAAGAATAGCCTAATCTCTTTTGACCCACCGACATTACATCGTAGCTGTTATTCAAAAGCGCCATTTTATCTTTGTATTTTGTCCTCATAAAAATATCCCAGCTATCGACAGATTCTGTAACGTATTTTGCGTTATATGCAATACCGGTAACTCCCCAATCAATTGGGATACTACACCCCATCCACTTTCTTTTGGTAATAACCCTGAATTTATCCTGCAGATAACGCATATTAGGAATGCGACGCATATTGAGTTTCGATAATAAGCCTGATTTTAACATGACGTCTGTTAAAGAATCACTTGGGAAAATAACATCATATCGACTTGGTTCAGACTGGATTGTTGAAAACATTAACTCTTCGTCATCATAATAATCAATGTGGACTTTAACATGGAATTCCTTTTCAAAGTCCAAAAAAATATCAGGATCAATAAAATCCACCCAGGTATATACATTAAGTGCTGACTTATCTTCATTTGTATTATAGGTCTTCGATTGAGAAATAACTATATCAGATGCGTATACGCTATAGATAAACCCCAACCACACAATAAATAGTATCAAATATCCCCTGTTTGTGATTAATGCTTTACAGTTTCTATGCTTCAAAATATAATCTCCGTAGCTAACTCAATTTGATAAGCCGGATCGGCAT
>DBJWYX010000062.1:0-10869 GCA_052360825.1 Candidatus Wunengus sp. YC64 | reverse complement strand
GAGTTAATGTTATGAATAAGATGTGAGAATAGAGTTTCTTGTGTTAGTTGGGTTTGTCGAGCTATGAAAATTACAAAATTCGAAGACCTTCAATGCTGGCAAGAAGCAAGAATGTTAGTAAACATGGTATATGAGGCTATAAGAAATAGTCCAAGTTTTCAAAAGGATTTCCGGTTAAGTAGTCAAATAACCGCCATTGCTGGTTCAGGCTTGCAGCCTGAACCAAACTATTTTGGTTCAATCGAGGACGATTGAACCAGCCGAGAGTGTGTTCCCAAAAAGTGCTTGGGAATAAGTAGTGATGGAAAAAGTTACTGCCAAAGGCAGCCTAATTTGATGTTCAGAAATTTCAAACTATTATTCCTCCCCCTTGATGGGGGAGGTTAGGTGGGGGTGAAAGGAGAAGTTACGCACCCTCACTTTGTCCCTCCCATTAAGGGAGGGATTATCTTTAATTCATATAGTCGCCGAAGGCAGCCTAATTTGACCTTTGTGTCTTTGTGCCTTCGTGGCAATACTGTTATAAAAAACTCAAGAAACATCTATGCCCAAGCGAACAGATATTAAAAAAATCCTTATCATAGGTTCCGGCCCAATTGTCATCGGTCAGGCATGTGAATTCGATTATTCAGGCACTCAGGCATGCAAGGCGCTCCGTGAAGAGGGCTATAAAGTTGTCCTGGTAAACAGCAACCCCGCCACCATCATGACAGACCCTGAGGTTGCCGATAAGACTTACATAGAACCTATTACCCCTGAAATGGTCGCAAAAATCATTGCAAAGGAACGCCCAGAGGCACTGCTTCCCACACTGGGCGGTCAGACAGGTCTAAACACTGCCGTTAGCCTTGCAGAAAAAGGAGTGCTCGATGAATATGGCGTGGAACTTATTGGGGCTAAATTAGGGGCAATCAAGAAAGCAGAGGATCGTTCGCTTTTCAAGTCTGCCATGAAAAAGATTGGCATTGCAGTGCCTGAAAGCGGTTATGCGCGTTCATACGACGATGCAATGAAGATTATTGACGAGATCGGCTTTCCTGCAATTATACGTCCTTCTTTTACCCTCGGAGGTTCTGGCGGGAATGCAGCCTATAATGTTGAAGAATACAAAGAATATATCAAAATAGCCTTAGAGGCAAGCCCTGTCCACGAAGTACTCGTAGAACGCTCAGTCCTTGGATGGAAGGAATACGAACTCGAGGTAATGCGCGACCTGAAAGATAACGTCGTGATCATCTGTTCTATTGAAAATTTCGACCCGATGGGCGTCCATACAGGCGACAGCATCACGGTGGCCCCTGCCCAGACTCTTACCGATGTTGAATATCAAATCATGCGGGATGCGGCGATCAGGATTATCCGGGAGATTGGCGTCGAGACAGGTGGCTCTAATATCCAGTTCTCAGTAAATCCTGAAAATGGGGAAATGCTGGCGATTGAGATGAACCCCAGGGTTTCAAGGAGTTCCGCCCTGGCATCGAAGGCAACGGGATTCCCTATCGCCAAGATTGCCGCAAAGCTTGCGGTAGGTTATACCCTTGATGAAATCCCCAACGACATCACCCGTTACACGCCTGCCTGCTTCGAACCCACGATTGATTACTGCGTGGTAAAGGTGCCGAGATTTAATTTTGAAAAATTTCCCGACACCGACCCAACGCTCACCATCCACATGAAATCGGTCGGGGAGGTCATGGCCATCGGGCGTACTTTTAAGGAAGCTATAGGGAAGGCCATCCGTTCCCTGGAATCCGGACGATGCGGTTTTGAGACATTATGGCCTTCAGGGAGCGATAAGTGGTCTGCCGAACAGCGAACTGAGTTTCTAAGAGAAAAACTCATGATACCGAATCCCGACAGACTCTGGCACATCGCCGATGCGATGCGGTCTGGCTTGAGCCTGGATGATATTTATAAATGGACACATATCGATCACTGGTTTCTTTACAATATCAAACAAATACTCGACATGGAAGCCGGGATTAAACAGAAGTATCCGAATGCAAAAGATGAACGGCATCTCGCCCCTGCATCTCAAAATGAGAACGATTTTAAAATGGACAAGGAGATGCTGACTGAGGCCAAGCAATGCGGTTATTCCGATAAATATCTTGCCTCTTTGTGCAATGTCAATGAAAAAACCATACGGAAATACCGTCAAAAAGAGGCAATCCGGCCCGTCTTCAAACACGTGGATACCTGCGGCGCAGAATTCAAGGCATTTACGCCCTACCTGTATTCCACGTATGAAACCTCTTGCGAAGCAGAACCTACACAGAAGAAAAAGATTATCATCCTGGGCAGCGGACCCAACCGCATAGGACAGGGAATCGAATTCGATTACTGCTGTGTCCACGGAGTCTTTGCGTTAAAAGAACTGGGATATGAAACTATTATGATTAATTGCAATCCGGAGACAGTGAGTACGGATTACGACACCTCTGACCGACTTTACTTCGAGCCGCTCACCCTGGAAGACGTCCTTGAAATCGTTGATAAGGAGAAACCAGAAGGCGTCATTGTCCAATTTGGAGGACAAACGCCATTAAAATTGGCTGTACCTTTAGAGAAAGAGGGAGTAAGAATCCTGGGAACTTCCCCGGAAAGTATCGATATTGCCGAGGATCGCGAACGATTTGCCGCCCTGATCAATCAATTAAAATTAAGGCAGCCCGACAACGGCTGTGCCCGTTCGGCTGCTGAAGCAAAGGTCGTCGCCAACAAAATAGGTTATCCTGTGCTGCTGCGTCCTTCTTATGTCCTGGGAGGCAGGGCAATGCGCATTGTTTACGATGAAATGGGCGTGGAGGATTATATCACGCATGCCGTACAGGTTTCACCCGAACATCCTGTCTTAATCGACCGATTCCTGGAAGACGCCATAGAAATTGATGTAGACGCAATCTGTGATGGCAAAGAGGTATTTATTGGCGGCATTATGGAACACATCGAGGAAGCCGGCATCCATTCCGGTGACAGCGCCTGTTCGCTGCCGCCTTATTCCATCGGAAATGACATCATTAACGAACTAAAAAAACAAACGCAGATCATGGCACTTGCATTGAATGTGGTGGGACTCATTAACATACAATATGCGATTAAAGATAAAATGGTGTATGTGCTTGAGGTCAATCCCCGTGCCTCAAGGACGGTGCCCTTCGTCAGCAAGGCGATAGGCATACCCATGGCCAAGATTGCAGCCAAGGTGATTGCGGGAAAGAAACTCAGCGAATTAAATATCTCCATGAACATGAAGTTAAAGCATGTTGCCGTAAAAGAGGCCGTCTTCCCCTTTATCAAATTTAAAGGGGTAGACACGGTACTGGGACCGGAAATGAAATCGACAGGCGAGGTCATGGGACTGGACACGGATTTCGGCCGTGCCTATGCCAAATCTCAAATGGCCGCAGACTGCAGTCTTCCCTTAACAGGCACAGTTTTTATAAGCGTGAGGGATAAAGACAAAAAATCCATGATACCCATTGCAAAGAAGCTCATACACATGGGTCTTAAAATTGTTGCCACACAGGGCACGGCAAAAGTGCTTTCTGAAAATAACGTCTCAGTTACTCCGGTTTTAAAGGCCACCGAAGGACGGCCTAATATTGTCGACCACATCAAAAACAACGAAATCCAACTCGTCATCAACACCACAGAAGGCAAGACTGCCCAGGAGGCGTCTTATTCCATCCGGCGCACGGCACTGGTGCATCGTGTCCCCTATTTCACAACCGTTGCCGGCGCAGTAGCCGCTACAAAGGCCATCGAGGCGCTCAAAAACGGCAGCCTCGACGTCAAACCCATCCAGGAATACTACTAAACATAAATCCATTTTGATTTAGCGACTCGCAGTAAAATCACTCTAACAGTATCAAATTAGCAATGTAATAAATATAAATATTACATTGATTTACACTTTTGTTGGAAAAAATTATTTACTTACCACTAAATTTTCCCAGCTTTCTGCCGATATAATTAAATAAGTAACAATATTAGTCTTTTGAAAGACATTATTTTCAATAACTATATTTAGGACAGGGGAGAA
This sequence comes from Candidatus Wunengus sp. YC64, assembly GCA_052360825.1. Classification (GTDB taxonomy): domain Bacteria; phylum Planctomycetota; class Brocadiia; order Brocadiales; family Brocadiaceae; genus Wunengus. The sequence continues at coordinate 6,824 of DBJWYX010000062.1, read as the reverse complement.
CATTGGCGTGAAGTCCTTGTGTCATAGATTTCCTTGGTTAGACAGCAAGGTGACACCCCTTCCTTTGTCAAGTCAATACCGCATGTTTTGAGGTAAATATTGATTTTTTAACCTGCCTGTATTTATGAACCAGAACCGGGCTGGATGAATAAAGCAGATGGGGAAAATTCATATTTTCTGTTAAATACTTTTAGATCATACTTTAATCAATACTACAGAAAACGAATATGAAATCTAACATTTACCCGGCCGACGCATCCACCCTAATTGACAATACTATTGACTCCGCAGGAACTCCCCGCAGGTTTGCACCAGAACAACTCCGCATGTTGTCCTGTGCTGTTGAACAAAACCCATGCTCAATTATCATAACAGATATAAGTGGTAATATTAAGTATGTTAACCACAAGTTTACCAAGCTAACAGGATATACACCGGAAGAAGTGGTGGGACAAAGTTCACGCATCTTAAAATCCGGAAAAATACCACCGGAAGAATATAAACGCATGTGGAATACAATTACTTCCGGCAGTGAATGGCATGGAGAATTTCAAAACAAAAAAAAGAACGGAGAACTTTACTGGGTGCATGCAACCCTTTCACCTGTCAAAGACTCAAGTGGGGTCGTTACCCATTTTCTTGCCGTTATTGAAGACATAAACGAACGCAAGCATTTAGAAACGAAGCTTGCGGATATGGCAGAGCGGGACCCGCTCACCAACCTCTTTAACCGCCGCCGTTTTGAAGAGGAACTGGAAGGGTGGCTTGCACAGGCAAAACGTTATACAATACATGGAGCGCTGTTGTTTATTGACCTTGACAATTTTAAACACATCAACGATACCTTTGGCCATTATACTGGAGATAAACTCCTTAAGACGGTTGCCAATACGCTGCAAAAAAGGCTGCGCTACACAGACACACTCGCCAGATTGGGTGGTGATGAATTTGCCATTATCCTGCAACACGCTAATATAGGGCAGGCGCAACTGATCGCCAAAGATATACTGGATTTGATGAAGTATAATACTGAAGGAAATGAAGGAAAATGCCCCGGCATTACAGCCAGCATAGGTATTGCCTTATTTCCCGAACACAGCGCCTCGCTTGAGACATTGATTGCTTATGCTGATCTTGCTATGTACAACGCTAAAGAGCAGGGACGTAACCGGGCTTGCGTTTATTCCCATGATCAGGAAATACAAATTGAACTGCGGCTGAAATGGAAGAAACGTATCTGCGACGCCCTGAAATATGATCGTTTTGTGTTATATGTACAACCCATACTCGACCTCAGAGATAATCGCATTGTCAGACACGAGGCATTACTGCGCATGATTGGTGAAGGTGGCGAACTTATTCCACCATCCGTTTTTCTAAATATTGCGGAACGTTTTGGGCTTATTCACGAAATAGATCGCTGGGTAGCATGTAAAGCAATTAACATCATCGCAGAGCTCCGCAAGACTGGCAGGTCTCAGTGTCTCGAGGTCAACCTCTCAGGCAAGACGATTTCAAACACAGATTTTCTATCACAAACCAGGCAAGAATTAGAGGCAACCGACACCAATCCTTCGAGTCTCATTCTTGGAATTCCTGAAAATGCCATCGTAGAAACTGCGGGCGAACTGCACAATTTTATAACCTCTTTTAAGGATATCGGCTGTCGCTTTGCGCTGGACGATTTTGGCAGATTTTCCTCATTCAACCACCTCAAACATTTACCCATAGACTACCTGAGAATTAGCGGTAGTTTTATCAGCGACCTGCCGCACAACAGGGTGCATCAACATTTAGTCAGGGGAATGGTAGAAGTGGCGCGCGGACTGGGAAAACAAACCATTGCCAGCCATGTAAGCAGTAATGAAACACTACAACTTTTACAGGAATATGGTATAGATTACGCACAGGGTTACCACATTGGACTGCCCACCGCAATATCCGAGATACAGAAAACATCTTAACCCGGCAAAAACACAACCCAAATAACGAAGATGAGACAATTGACAGGTGTTGTTTCGCGTCACCTGTCACTCGCCACTTGTCGCTTGTCCCCCCTTCACTCCCTGTTCCAAATGTTTTTTCATTGATTGTCCCTGCCTTTTTTGCTTCAATTTCTATCACATCAGTAATTGGTTCTTTAACGATCAGGAATTTCAATCTTTTGGATTCCCCTCTAAAAACATGCCCTCACGAAAGTGGGGAGAGGGGATAAAGGGGTGTGTAAATTTTGCAACACGCCCCCAGCCCCTCTTTCTAGAGGGGAGCTTAAAAGTCGCTGCTTCTGGCAGCCTAATTAGAGTTGCTAACTAAAATATATCATGGATTACATCCCAAATACAGACCGCGACAAAGAAATAATGCTGAAGGAGATGGGCATACCTTCTTTTGAATCGCTTTTAGAGGACATCCCGAAATCGTTACGAAAATTCTCCCTCTCATTGCCAAAAGGTCTTTCCGAACCGGAAGTATCGAAAGTTTTAAGGGAACTCAGTGAGAAAAACGCCCATACGGATAAATGTATTTCATTTCTCGGCGCTGGCGCTTACGAACATTACATCCCGACTGTTGTGGACCATCTGGCATCTAGGAGTGAGTTTTATACCTGCTACACCCCTTACCAGCCTGAAGTAAGCCAGGGCACACTTCAGGTAATTTACGAATTCCAAACGTTAATGTGTGAACTAACCGGTATGGATGTAGCCAACGCATCCATGTACGACGGCTCTACAGCCCTGACGGAAGCAGCGCTCTTAGCAATACGTTTGAAAGAAAGGAACAAGGTCGTTTGCTCACGGGCAATCCATCCCGAATACCGGCAGGTGCTCAAGACTTACTTAAAAGGTTTTGGGACGGAAATTGTAGAAATAGGCTCACCTGAAGGAATAACGGATGTCAACCAACTAGAAAAGGTTTTAGGCGACAAAACGGCTGCCGTACTTGTACAAAATCCAAACTTCTTCGGCTGTATCGAAGACATGGAAGCCATCTCGAATATTACCCATAAGTACGATGCGCTTTTTGTCGCCTGTGTAAACCCTCTTTCTCTGGGCATCCTGAAACCACCGGGTGAGTATAATGCTGATATTGCGGTTGGCGAAGGACAGGTTTTAGGGAATTATTTGAATTACGGCGGCCCGTATCTTGGCTTTTTTACCGTTAAAAAGGAACTGCTCCGAAAAATGCCGGGAAGGATTGCAGGCGAAACAGTGGATAGTACTGGGAAGCGGTGTTTCGTCCTCACCCTGCAGGCCAGGGAACAACACATTCGAAGGCAGAAAGCAACTTCAAACATCTGTACCAATCAGGCGCTCCTTGCGCTCAGGGCGTGTATCTATTTATGCGCATTGGGGAAAAAAGGTATAACAGAACTGGGCAATCTTAACCTGCAGAAGAGCCATTATGCCTCCGAAAAACTTTCTGCCTTAAACATTTTTGAGCCGTCATTTAAAAAACCATTCTTCAATGAATTTGTATTAAAAGCCCGGAGCAATCAACGCATAAAGAAAATTAATGAATATCTTCTGACAAAAGGGATTATTGGTGGATTGGACATCTCCGCATTTTATCCCGAATTGAGTAACAGTATGCTCCTGTGCGTAACCGAGACGAAGACCAGGGAATCGATTGACCGCCTGGTTAGTGAGTTATCCCAATATTCTCATGGACAATAGAGGCCGTCTTCCCTGATTGCCTTCAAGCATTGGTCAATTGTCAAGCCCCGTTCCGTCTCTATCCATTGGCCGGTGTGCCGCATAAATGCTAAATTAAACCGCCCATTGCCCACGTACTCCAAACGCGCAAAACGCGATTCAAAGAATGGTGATATGGCCGTAGCGCCAGGGCAGGCATATTTAGCGCAAAAATAAAAGTAACTGCGAAACCACGTGGTGTAGAGTTCGACAATGTAATTATACTGGTAACCATCCGGCGGTTGCTTAATGTGGTTTGGTCGCCACTGTTCAAGCAGTTCTTCGGCTTTCTCCGTGACTTGGGTTTTCATATCTTCAGGCACTTTCGACTTAAGCGGTTTCGGAGCCTTGTATATCCACATCTTTGGCGGTCTCTTTGGTCGATTGGGCATTACTCACCTCCTTAATATATTTTATCTTGTTCCCAGGTTCCTGCCTGGGAACAGATACTGGAGCAAAAGCTGTGCTTTGCATTGATAAAAGCAGGAGCTTTACGTACCAGCTACATTCCCAAGCTGGAGATTGGGAACAAGGATGGTGATCATCTCAGCATCAACACCTTCCGCTACAGTGAATTGTTAGGTTGTCACACCGTATGGACGTCAGCAGGAAGCCTGCTAAGAATCAGTTCTTTGAGCTGGACTTTCTTGCTGGCATTGTCTATATCAATACCCACTATATTGCCTTCGGCATCATAATCGAGCATAATGCCTTCAGAGATTTCTTTGCTCTCTATGCTTGTTTTTTCTGAAAGATCGATATAAAGAGAATCGGTCTCCGGGTAATAATTAAGTTTCATGGCTTAAACCCCCTATCAGGAAATGCATTGTGAATTGTCATTTTATCCTCCAATGTAACGACTCTTAACACACGACCTTCAAGCTCATCAATCACACCCCAGAACCGATAACGGTTATGTTCCTGAGGCTCAACTTTGAGCGGATTCTTGATTATCTGAATGCACCATTCCTTCTTAAGATATGGTCTCTTCCTCAATACTTCCTTCTCGAAATATTCCGTAAACTTGTACTCATCCATGTTGTGCCATAGCTAAAACTTTATTGTACACGATTTTGGCCTAATGAGGAGTAGCGTTTTACCCTAACTTTGGGAGTAGGGCAGCGAATCTGATTTCCTTCCCAACCAAGGGACGAAGTCTCGCAAAGCAAGAGCGGAATCCCAAATTGGAAATAGGAACGAAGCTGATCATCTCTCCATTCGCACTGCCGCAGGCGGTACAAATTATTAATTATACAGAAATATTTCTGTATATCACAATATTCTTGATTTTTGCGGGATGTTATATAAGATTGGTTTTATTATATCCATTAACGAGATTGAGTCAATCCAAATTCATGGATAAGAGGCCCAATAAACTCTTCAAATAGCGGTATGTGTCGAACTCAACATATGGTTATTTTTTACCGTGAGTTTTTAACAAGGTGATAGTATGAACCCGACAGAACCACTTATATTTGAAAAATCGTCCCCTGGCAGACGGGGCTTTACCCTGCCTGCCTGCGATGTGCCGGAAAAATCTATACAAGACCTTCTCCCAGCAAAAATGCTGAGAAAACAGGAGGCAAAACTGCCCGAGGTCTCTGAAATTGACGTCGTACGGCATTTCACACGAATATCGCAGATGAATTTCTGTGTTGATACGAATTTTTACCCATTAGGCTCGTGCACCATGAAATACAATCCCAGGATAAATGAAGACGCCGCACGCATGGAAGGTTTCACAAAATTACATCCCTATCAACCAGTGGAACAATGTCAGGGTATATTAAAGCTACTTTACGACTTTGAACAAATGCTCAAAGAAATTTCAGGCATGTCTGCCTTTACATTACAACCGGCGGCTGGCGCACATGGAGAATTAACAGGCATGCTGATAATCCGCGCCTTTATGGAGAAAAAGGGTGAAACGAGACACAAGATTATCGTCCCCGATTCCGCACATGGCACCAACCCTGCATCTGCCGCCCTTTGCGGCTACGAAGTCGAATCGATTAAAACAAATGCCGAAGGGCTTGTAGATATAAAGAAGCTCAAAGAGTCATTTACCCGTGACACAGCGGCGCTCATGATTACCAACCCCAATACACTCGGTCTGTTTGAAAAGGATATTTTGGAAATATGTAAGATTGCCCACGATGCGGGCGGACTCGTTTACTGTGACGGGGCAAATATGAATGCCCTCCTGGGCTTAGCGAGGCCGGGTGATATGGGCGTAGACATCCTGCACCTGAACCTCCACAAGACCTTTTCTACACCCCATGGCGGAGGTGGCCCTGGCGCGGGGCCTATTGGCGTTACTGAAAAGCTGAAACCCTTCTTGCCTGTTCCACGAATAGAAATAAAAAATACATTAACCACAGAGGACACAGAGAAAGACAAAACAAATACATATGTTGTGAATTTTAACTACCCGGACACAATTGGCAGGGTCAGGGCATTTTATGGACATGCCGGGATGACGATCCGGGCCTATACCTATCTCTTGTCTCTGGGCAAAGAGGGTGTATGCAAGGTGGGTGAATATGCCGTTTTGAATGCAAACTATCTTCGACACAAACTCAAAAAATACTATGACATTCCTTATGGCAAGACCTGTATGCATGAGTTTGTCATCTCTGCAAAGAAGCAAAAGGGAAAAGGGGCATCAGCCCTGGATATTGCCAAGAAACTGCTGGATTACGGTTTCCACGCCCCCACGATTTATTTCCCACTGATTGTAGAAGAGGCCATGATGATAGAGCCTACAGAGACGGAATCACGCGAGACCTTGGATGCCTTTGCTGATGCCATGATTCAGATAGCCACAGACATTGAACAGCAACCAGAAACAGTACACAATGCGCCACAAACCACACCTATTGGCCGCCCTGACGAAGTCAAGGCCGCCCGCGAACCGAAGCTAAGATGGGAAATGGGGAGTAGGGTGGGTTAAGCCTGTCCTGAGTGTACGAAGGGCGGAGCGAACCCACCAGAATAAAGGTGGATTCGGCGCAAAAAACAGCGCCTTAATCCACCCTACCCAGAATCCACCTTTATAAATGTTTTTGCTGGTTCACTCGTCCTCGATTGAACCGAAACATTTGTTACGATTCATTCTCAAATCACGAGTTA
>DBJWYX010000061.1:10505-11083 GCA_052360825.1 Candidatus Wunengus sp. YC64 | reverse complement strand
AGCCGCTTGTAGCATCTATAGCATATCCCCCGATAATCATACCTTCCAGAACTGCATGGGGATCGCCTTCCATAAGACTTCTGTCCATAAAAGCCCCCGGGTCGCCTTCGTCAGCATTACAAATGATAAATTTCTCATCCGCGGAATACTTAGCGCCCGATGCCCATTTTTCACCTGTTGGAAAACCGCCGCCGCCACGGCCTCTGAGACCCGATTTTTTAATTTCTTGTATTAGATCTTGCTGCGTCATCGTTTCTAAAACCTTTTTTAGCGCTGTATAACCGCCCCTTGCTATATACTCGTCAATGTTCTCAGGGTCGATTATTCCGGAGTTAGCAAGTACGACCCTTTGCTGGCTATCATGAAATTTGTGATAATCTTCCTTTGCCAACCATTTGCTTACCGGGGTATTCTTTATAAGATGCTCCTCAATTATTTGGGGCACCATATCAACAGTAACTTTTTCATAGGTCAAGGCCTCTTGTCCGGGAATGGTAACGTCTACCAGAACATCCCTTGAACATAAACCTCTGCAACCGGTTTTAGCTGTCCTGCAAACACGTTTTCCAACGGCAGCA
>DBJWYX010000061.1:0-10466 GCA_052360825.1 Candidatus Wunengus sp. YC64 | reverse complement strand
TTTATTTTTATTCTCTAAAGGCACAGATTTAGTATCCATTTCAACAATAAAACTATAAAGGTTTACGTTTATCTTTCAACTCTTACGGTTTTATACTCCCGATTTTTTATAGTTATCTAATACATTATTGAGTTTATCAGGAGATATTTCCCCGTGGACTTCCTCGTCAATCATTACCACAGGCGCTATTCCACAGGCTCCAAGGCAAGATACTTCTTCAAAGGTAAATAATTTATCATCGGTAGTTTCGTTTACGTTGATTTTTAATTTTTCACGGACTTTGGAAGAAAGTGCTTTAGCATTTTTTACATGGCAGGCAGTTCCACAACATACCTTAACAATATGGTGCCCGCGCGGTTTCAAATGAAATTGGGCATAGAATGTAGCTACTCCTATTATTTCATCTGCGCTCATATTCAAACTTTGCGCAATATGATCAATCACAGGCTCAGGCAAAAAACCATATTCGGCCTGTGCTTTTTGTAAAATAGGAATTACCGCTCCTCTGGTGTTTTTATAGTCCTCGAGTATCTTTTCGACTTTTGAAATATCTACTGTTTCTAAGGACTTTTCATTTGTCGGGTTCATTTTATAATTTATAACACAATTAAAATTATTTGTAAAATTCTTGTACGCATTATAATTCTATTAACGATCAATTTCCCCCAGGACAATGTCCAAACTCCCGATTACTGCAACGACGTCCGGGAGTAATCGTCCCTCCACCATCTTTGGCAATGCCTCAAGATTGACAAAAGAAGGAGGGCGGATTTTTAAACGATAGGGATGACTGGAACCGTCGCTTACTATATAAAAACCCAATTCGCCTTTGGGCGCTTCGATACTGGAATACACCTCTCCCTTAGGCGGCTTGATACCATCAATAATGATTTTAAAATGCTGAATCATAGACTCCATTTTTGTTTCTACGTCCTCTTTTGTGGGCAACGTAATGTTAGGCACCCTTGCTATGAAGTCTCCCTTGGGAAGGATGTTTAAGGCCTGATGGACGATGCTATTGCTCTGCCGCATCTCTTCAATGCGCACGCGATATCTATCATAGACATCCCCGTTCTTTCCCAGAGGAACGGTGAAATGATATTTGTCATAGCTGGAATAGGGTTCTGCCTTTCTGATATCCCAGTTTACCCCGGAACCTCTTAAGCTCGGGCCGCTCAGTCCATAATCAATGGCATCTTCAGCAGAAATAACGCCGACGCCAACGGTACGTTTTTTCCATATGAGATTCTCCGTCAGGAGGGTTTCATATTCATTGAGCCGTGCGGGAAATTCGGCAATAAAATTTCTCGTTTTTTCCAGGAAACCGCCGGGTAAATCCCTTGATACGCCCCCCACCCGAATATAAGAAAGATTCATTCTTGCCCCTGAAACCATTTCGAAGATATCGTAAATCGTCTCGCGTTCCCTGAAACAGTAAAAGAATACGGTCATTGCGCCAATATCCAGCGCGTGTGTTGCCAGCCACAACAAATGCGAAGAAATCCTCGTGAGTTCGCATAGAATCACCCGTATGTGCTGCGCCCGTTCGGGAACTTCCATACCGAGTAATTTCTCAACCGCAATGGCATAGGCCAGGTTATTTGAGAATGGCGCTACATAATCCAAACGGTCGGTAAGAGGAATGAACTGATGGTATGTCCTGTACTCTGCAAGCTTTTCTACACCCCTGTGGAGAAATCCAATATGAGGTTCCGCCTTAATAATCATTTCCCCGTCAAGTTCCAGCAAAAGCCTCAACACACCGTGGGTACTGGGATGCTGCGGACCCATATTGATGGTCATCAGGTGGGTTGTTGTTGTAGCAGGAATTGCCGTCACGCCTCGTCCTTTCGGTATATTTCCCGGAGTGTGGCGGGTTGTCTTCCATCGACTGGATAGTCCTTTCGTAAGGGATGGCCTTCAAAATCGTCAGGTGTAAGTATCTTTCTCAAGTCCGGATGACCATCAAACTTGATTCCGTACATATCATAGGCCTCTCTTTCATGCCAGTTGGCCGTATTCCAGATACCCGTTACGGTTGATATACAGGGATCATTTGATGTAATTGGTGACTTGAGACGCACACGATGATTTTTGTATATAGAATAGAGATGGTAAACCACCTCGAAAACGCCGTCCGTTTCAACCCGGTCAACACCGCACAGATCCGATAAAAAATCAAAAACGAGTTCCTTATTTTCTTTCAGAAATCTGGCAATCTCTGGAATATATTCCTTTTTTACGATAAGGGTTAACTCATTTCGGAATATCTCAGAACCTGTAACTGCCTCTGGGAAATTATTTTTTACTAATGAAGCTATCGTTTCATTATCCACGTTGTACCACCATAAACATTCTGGCTGGCGACGAAATATATGTAGGGACTGGTTTGAAACCTGCCCCTACAGGTTATATATTGAAATCCGTATTGGGAACTTTTAGAACAGTCCCCTCTGTCTTTGGCTTATCTCCAGGATTCACAGTTATTTTATTCAATACGGATTCCTTCTCAATCTTTTTTTGTATTTCCATAATGGCATGTATCAATGCCTCTGGTCTAGGCGGACATCCAGGCAGATACACATCCACGGGTATAACCTGATCCAGTCCTTGAACGACGCTGTAAGTATTAAACACACCCCCGGAAATGGCACAGGCGCCCATTGCAATAACCCACTTGGGTTCCGGCATCTGATCGTAAATCCTTCTTGCCACGGATGCCATCTTATACGTAAGCGTACCGGCAACAATCATCAGGTCTGACTGCCTCGGTGAGAATCTAAAGACTTCCGCGCCAAATCGTGCAAGATCATACCGGGGAGCAACCGCTGCCATCATCTCTATAGCACAGCAGGCCAGTCCAAATGGCATAGGCCAGAGAGACGATTTTCGGGCCCAGTTTACCAAAGTATCCAGAGTAGTGGTCAGGATGTTATCACCCAGATGACTTTCTAGTCCCATTCCAACCCCCCTCTTTTCCATATGTAGAGGTAGCAGACGAGCAAGATGCCGATAAAAACCAGCATTTCTATGAACCCGAACAGTTTTAAAGATTTAAAAACCACCGCCCACGGATAGAGAAACACGACTTCAATATCGAAGATAACAAAAAGCATTGCAATAAGGTAAAACTTTACGGAGAAACGCTCCCTAGCCGTACCTACAGGATCAATTCCGCACTCATAAGGCATGAGCTTTTCTGTCGTAGACTTCCGCCTGCCCAAAATCGCAGAAATCCCTATATTGGTAACTGCGAAGCCAGCGGCGATAATAAACAAAATCAGTATGGGTAAATAGTGTAGCATGCGCGATTCATTATAGAATTATTTTTTGAAAAGTCAAAGAGATTTGCTGTGTAAACTTCTGCGCAATTAATGGGAAAAATTCTAGCAACTACAATGCCACTTCCCGTTATGACAGGCAAGACGCATGAATATATGTACTTACATAATACATTTCCCGGAAACTCTTTTCTTCCGGTGTTAGAAATGATTACAAATGGCGGAATTCGACTAGTCTCATGTGATGTGTTCGCCGGCGCTTGACCCAGTCTGGTAAGCAAATCCACTTACTGATATTGATACTATTTGAAACTGTCCTACTAATGTGTTAAAATTTGACAATAATGCCAAATTCTAAAGGAGGTGTAGAATGATTGCCGAAATTAGTGTGATTCCTATTGGTGAGGGGATTGACCTGGCCAGTTATGTCGCCAGGATTGTCAAAATCATTGACGAGAGTGGATTGGATTATAAGCTCAATGCTATGGGCACCGTGGTGGAGGGGGATGGTGACCGAATTTTCGACCTGATTAAAAAATGTCACAATAAAATGCTAGAAACAGCGCAGAGGGTTTACACTACAGTAAAGATTGATGAAAGGAAGGATAAGCATATGAAGATGATCGAACATAAGATACAGGCTGTGGAAAAGGAACTTGGAAGGAGTCTGAAAAAATAAAACACGGTAAAGAATTTTGGACTTGTTCATGAGGGATATAAAATGAGAAACAAATTTCTAATGCCCGCCTTGATTTTTGCATCTTTTATTTTATCGGGTCTGTTAGTTTCCAATGTAATGGGGGAAAGCGCTATGCAGTCAGTTAAAGGTAAAAAAGCCGTGATGATAATTGCCCAAAGTAATTTTAGAGATGAGGAATTACTGAAACCCAAGGAAGTTTTAGAGAAAAATGGAGTGATAGTAACGGTAGCTTCTTCCTCGTTAAAGGAATCTACCGGCATGTTGGGCGCTAAGGTAAACCCAGACATTCTATTCACCAATATTAACGTGGCGAATTATGATGCAGTTATATTTGTTGGTGGGTCCGGAGCAAGCGAATACTGGGATAACCCAACCGCCCATAAGATTGCGAATGACGCAAACAATGCCAAAAAGTTGGTTGGCGCTATTTGTATTGCCCCGGTAACCATTGCAAAGGCAGGGTTGCTGGCAAATAAAAAGGCCACCACCTATTCATCCACAGTGAATGACATAAAATCTGCGGGTGCAAAATACACCGGTGCAGATGTAGAAAGGGATGGAAATATCATTACCGCCAGCGGTCCTGCTGCCGCTCAAAAGTTTGGGGAAACCCTTGTCAGAGCGCTCAGCGAATAAATTGTAGGGGCACCGTGCCCCTACGTTGAAATTCCTCGTACATGGACAGAGTATGAAAAAACATATCTTATTGACAGGCAAACCCGGTGTAGGCAAGACCTCTGTAATCAAAAAGATCATCCCCTTGCTGGGGACGTTTGCAGGAGGGTTCTTTACAGAAGAAATCCGCGTCATGGACAGACGCATGGGTTTCAGGATTGTTACCCTGGATGGAGAGGAAGGTATTATGGCCCATGTAGATTGCAATAGCAATTATAAGGTCGGTAAATATCGGGTCGATCTGGATTCCTTCGAGAAGGTTGCCATCCCAGCCTTGGAAAATGCCATGAAGGACAAATCTATAATTGTTATTGATGAAATTGGGAAAATGGAACTCTTTTCTGCAAAATTCAGGGAACTGGTACGGAATATTCTTGATGGTGAAAAACCTCTTCTTTGTGTTATAAAGGAGAATAGCGACATCTTTACTGAGGAAATAAAAAATCGAGGAGACGTCAGTGTAGTGACGGTGAATTATGAAAACAGAGAAGGGTTGCCAGAAAAGGTACTTGATATGTTGAAGGCATTGAAAAAATTTTAGTTTTGTGTGAGATCGTTACATAACTGCGTGTTACGATATGTAACAGTCGTGTTCATGCCCATTTCACAGGTATTTGACAAAACTCAACCACGTAATCTTCCATAAAATGTCACGATTTGTTATACCATTCTCATAGCATATTCTTACAGCGCCAAATCTTTTCATCAGATACCAACTCCCAGCAGTATTACCTCTTACAACTTCCACAGATATATAATTTTTTTGTAGAACTCGCGGCATGACATCTGCTCCTTTCCCTTATGCAACAAATTAGAATATTTTGTTTGTTCACAAATTTTTGTAGGTCTCTTTTTTCTCTATTCTTTAGGGATCTACATGCTTAAGAAAGGTCAGGGGTTAATTCGTTCTCCCTGATCTTTCTAAGCAAACCAGGAAAGATATTGGAGGAAACAGATGGAATTCGCTTTTCAAGTTTACACTAAAGATTTAAAGAACATATCGCCTCTCACCGCGGAAGAAGAAAAACGGTTATTTAAAAGAGTATCACAGGGTGATTCAGAGGCAAAAAAATCAATTGTGATATCCCACCTTCCTTTAGTTATAAAGATTGCCAGCCGTTTTTTTTACTATGGCACTTCGCTACTAGATTTGATCAGTGAAGGGAATATCGGTCTTATACGCGCCGTTGAAAAGTTTGATTGCACAATGGGTCAACGATTTAGTAAGTACGCATCATGGTGGATTAAGTGGACTATTATCCGTGCATTGACTAACAATTCAAAGACTGTGCACATTCCTGTCTATATGGCAGAAAAAGTTTCTAAATGGAAGAAAACATCTTCAAGATTGGCGAACACCTTACAGAGACCGCCAGATCGGAATGAAATTGCGGAAGAGTTAAACGTCGATGAAAAACAGGCTCGATGGATAGAAAGGGCTGTAAAAAACACCTATACTTTGAATGATACGAACTTACAGAAAGAAGCTTCAATAGAATTCGGCGAATCCATACCTGATGATCGTGTAAAAATGCCAGAAGAGGAATTAATGGAATCTTATGATAAGAAAGAGTTAAGAAGATTAATGGACGTAATCGATCAACGAGAAGCACACATCCTAAAAATGAGGTATGGATTGGATGGTATAGAACCTATGACGCTGCAAGAGGTAAGTGAAAAACTTAATATTAGCCGCGAGTGGGTTAGAAAGATTGAAAAGAAGGCCATATCCAGACTCAATCAACTTATGACCTGCAATATGATATAATTTTTGCAAATCATGTTGACAATTACTTTTTTTGTGTCATTGAAAGCATGAACGAAAAGAAGACGGGAGGATTATAGAAAGTGTATGTTACTTATTATGCTCAACGCATAATCTGGGACATATTCCAGATTATAAAAATACAAAACGTGAAGTAAATAACTTCAGTTAGTTTACAACTTACTGGAAGTAAGAACTGTAAAGCCTGAAATTGATGCATAAGATTGGGAAACATCCCAGTTGGCGTTGGTTTCGGGCTTTTTTTGTTTCGTGAATAGAAGTTGGCGCAACAGTACTTTTCGTCTATTTTATGGATAAAGGAGATAATTTATTAATAATGGGCGAAAAGGAGGCGGGAAGAAAATGAGAAATGTATTTTTTAGCATTGCATATAGTTTGTTAATTGTATGTTGGATTTTTGGTGCATGTTCGAGGATGGCATTTGCGGAGATTACTCCTACACCAACACCAACGCCAGTTATAACACCGCAGGCACCTACGGTAAGGACAGGAGAAGCAACAGATTTTGAAGCGGGTCCAACAGCGACTTTAAATGGCACGGTCAATGCCCATGGGTTGCCAACGACAGCATGGTTTGAATATGGAACGGCCAGTAGTACATATGACTGTACCACATCCACTCAAACTGTAAGTGGATCAAGTGACACAACGGTAAGTATCAACACAAGTGAGTTACCAATTAGAACAGGTTCTCCATATACTTTTTATTACAGAATTGCAGCACAGAATAGCGCGGGTACATCATATGGAGACGAAAAATCGTTCAAGCCTTTGATGCACGGTGATTGTCCTGGATGTTTTGTAACTGGCTATGTAACAGACGTAACAACTGGGAAAAGTATTGAAAAGGCTATTGTTAGTGGTGAAAATGAAACGGTTTTAACAGAAGCAGATGGTTCTTATGTGTTGAAACCAAAAGATTATTCTTTGTGTTGGGAGGTTGTTTATATGCTTACTGCAGCAGCGGATGGCTACATATCGCAAACAAAATCAACTAGCCGTAGCGAGACTTCTTGCTATGAAACATTAAATTTTGAATTACAACCCACTACCTGTGAGGCTGAGACAATAACAGTGTTTCCAAACAAGCTAAGGCTCAAGAGGGGACAGAGCGATGAAGTGTTTGTAACATTGGAAGGTGATAATTGTGTACCGGAAGGTAAAACAGTATCGGCGACAATTGGCAAGAATGGTAACAGTCGTATATCGCTTTCGTCTACGAATGAAGTTACAGACGAAAGCGGTCAGGTTAAGTTTACAATTACAGCCAAAGATAAGATCGGTAAAGCAAAAGTGACATTCAAGACAGACAATCTGAAGAAGTCAATAATTGTGAAGGTTAGATAATAATCGTTTGTGGAGTTTACCATGTTAACATGAAATTATCAGAGGAGGTGGGAAATGGATTAATGACAAAAAATAACGAGAAGAAAAAATATTGTATTGGAAGAATGTTGGAACAGGTGTTCAAGGAAGCTTTAATTCATGATTTTTATCCTGGGAAACCGGTATTTGAGGCGGTAATGATAGTAGTGCCTGGTGGTATTTCTGGATTGAATCAAACATTGTATGTGAATGGGGCAGGGACGCATGTTCGGAGTACGATAGAGTTTTTAGGTCATTATTATAATAATTAATGCGAAAATAACCCTATGGGATTGGACACAGAACACCTGGGTTCAGGTATATAGTTATCAGTATTGGTCTGATATAGATTGGAATCGGTCTGGGGATGGGATTACTTACCAACCTTGGATTGAAACAATTCAGAATCTACGTTGACTATGATGGATAGGCCGAAAGTGGGGTTTGATGACTGCAAGATTATTGTAAACGGGAATCCACCTTACAGACTAACACCTACTGAACCTCGTATAAGCGGAACATTTACCTCATTCACAAATGCTTATCCGAATGATTGGCAAGTAGACCATCTTCTTCAAAATTATACTTGGCTTGCGCATTTTATTAAGTAGGGATACTTATTGGACATTTGTGTTTTATTTTAAAATTCGTTTCAAAGGGAGGCTGTTGTAATGTCGGCCTCCCTTCTTGGTATTTTGCCTGTGTGTCTTGTTGCCATGGGTATCACGGGCGGTTTGACGGCATACCTGTTATGCAGGCTTTCCTCAAAATCAATGACACGAAATGATGTTCACAGGGGATAGTTTAGTGGTGGGGAGCAATTACATAGTTGACACCTTTCTTTTAATGATATATTTTATCGGAAATTGAGATGTTTTATTGGTCACAAAAGGAAAGGAAGTAGAGGTATATGAGAAGCGTAATTGGATATTGTTTGATAGTGTTGTGTGTGATTTTTGGGTTGGGTTCGAAATTCGCGGTTGCAACGCCATTACCAATAGTTGCAACAACATGTGAAGTAACAGATGTAACATCGAATTCAGCAACCTTGCATGGGAAAATTACTAGTTCTGCTGGAGAGCAATTAGTAACAGTGTGGTTTAAATATGGAACGGCCCGTGATAATTACACTAGTACATCGACGTCCATAACGCAAAGCGTAAGTAGCGGTACTACAAAGGCGAGTATTGAAATAAGCGGATTATCCCCTAACACAACATATTATTATAGGATTGTAGGACAGTCTAATGAATTTGGGGAGTCTACAGGACGCGAAAAATCTTTTACTACATTATCAGAGACACCCACAGCAACAGGTACACCGACACCGCTTTCAACCTCTGATTGTAGTAATTGTACAATATCAGGCAGGGTAATAAATGCAATAACTAAAAAGGGTATTAAAAATGCATGGATTATTGGGACCAGTTCCTATATAGCCACTACCGATGAAGACGGTTATTATAGTTGGTATGACGATGATGAGAACCGTCTTCAATTGTGTTGCGGGGGTGCTTATACTCTCACTACCTCTGCAGATGGTTATGAATCATTAACACAGCTTATCGAAATTGATCCTTGTATTTCCAGTACACTAGATTTCGAATTACAACCCATATCTACCTCTATAACACCAACCCCAGAGGTAACACCTACGCCTACATCTAAATGTGAGGTAAAGTCTATAGAAGTATTACCAAAGAGGTTAAAACTCAACAGGCTGTCCGAGAATGTAGCTGGCAAATGAAAGTAAAAGACAAAGTAAATTGTGTGTAAATTAAATGCGATCTATAAACAAGTCAGGAAAAGGTTAAAATTTTTCCATCCAAATCATAATTTTGTATCTTCGTATTAAAAAGTACATGAAACTGCCCAATTAGAGCTTGTTTTACTTGTATCACCTTATACCATTGTAGGCTTTATTCCCAGTTTCAGCATCTTTTTTAAATTCCATCCAATACACATCAGTTTAAACTCCGCACGTACTTTCTCCAAACCTCGTAACAGAAAGTTTCGATACCCAACATTAAATTTCAAATGCCCAAAGATCGGTTCAATGATATATTGACGCATAAAATATTTTCGCTTTCCGTCATCGGATAACAGCTTTTCTCTCATCTTTTGTAAAAGAGGCTCACGAATATCTATCAATAGTTCTCTCACCTTTGCCTTTGTACATAATGACCGCTTCTGGCATGCCCCACACTCCGTCCCCTTGTAAACCTTATGGTTCCATTGACGGCTATCGGTCTTGTTTGTTCTGGTCTTCCAGTACGTTAACCGCTTTCCTTCCGGACACACATAACTATCGGTTACTGCATCATAGGTAAAATTGGTATAGTGATACCGGTTCTCCTCTTTTTCGTATTCTCCCGACTTGTATTGCTGAAAATTACTGTCAGGCACATATCCATCTATTTCTCTTTGCTCCAAATACTCATAATTTGCGTAGCTCCCGTACCCACAATCTGCCGCTACTTCTTTGACTTTTTCCCGCGTGTTTGACTCTGTCTGCTCTATCATTGGCTTCAACTGGTTCCGGTCATTCGCATCCGTTACTGCTTCCCCTGCTACAATAATCCCTGATTCGGTTACCGCTGCCTCACAGTTGTAGCCGGGACGTATGTCTTTACTCCCCCCGGATTTCATATGATTGGCA
>DBJWYX010000060.1:0-11196 GCA_052360825.1 Candidatus Wunengus sp. YC64 | reverse complement strand
AACAATAATTCCGTAAGGGATATTTTCCAGGACGTTTTCGTTATGAATTCTTCTGAGATTTACCTCCTGGTAAAGGAACGCATTCTCTACTGCCATACCTATATACCCTGCCAGCATGGATAGTAATTCGATATCCTCATCAAAAAATGCCTTCCCGGTAATTTTATTTCCCAGGGCAATCACACTGCTCAAATTCCCATTAGCAAAAATAGGTATACACAATTGCGCCTGCAGAAGATTCATTTCCTTCTGTATCTTTATGGCTTCACGCACAGTTAATTTGTTAGTCGTCACTTCTCTGTTTATGACCTCTTTATTTAATATCTGATGGTTCTTGGTCAACCACAGCATAATGCCTTGATTCGTGGTGAAACAAATACTCCGGGCAGTTATCTCATCCAAGCCGAGACAGCGAAAAGGCCGAAACAAACCATCGTTTTTGTCCATCAACATAAATACCGCCCTTCCTACCCCGAATGTCTCAGCCATTGCCTCGACAGTCAGATCGGCAAGCTTCCCAAGGTCATACACACGTGTTAATACCTTCGAAAACTTTTGAAAGACTTCCTTGTATCCAAGAAACGACACCCGGACATGCTCCTGTTTGTTGAAAGCCGATTCGGACAACCTTGCATCCTCTGGCTTTAAATTCTTTATATGCGACTGAATGAAACCCAACTCCCTTTTTAGTTCCTGTTTCTCAAAAACCCTCTTTGAGACCATCTCTACTGCGTCTCTTCGCAGGGGTTTTTTAAGATATTCATATTCACCGGATACCCGAAATTCTTCTGGTAATATTGGCTGAGACTCCGGTACTATCATAACAATCGTCGGTTCAATATTTGTTCGTCGGAGTTCTTCCATGAGCTTGTTTGCCCCGTCATCATTCAAGAGAATATCCAGAAAAGTTACATCGATGTCTATTTTGAGAAATATTTGCAGCGCCTCCTCATGTGTCCTGGCAATATGGACTACGTAATCTTTACTTAAAGATTTCTTAAAAAAAGCATTCATTGCCTTATCGTTTGAGACTACAAGAAAAGAATACACAGTGTCATCCTCACATAAATAACCTATAGTCACACCTGCGGGAGGTATTACTAAAAACAGTACACCCTAAAATAACAATTACAGGTCTACCGAAAGCCCAATATTCCTCTTTATCCCAATTGAAGCAACTAGTGTACCAATTGCTACAGTGGTTAATTAACGGTAAAAATGCTTTTTATAATCAATAATTATAGTTCCAGTGTAACAGAGATAATATACTTGTTAAAACAATTACCCTTGTCAAAGTTAACGTAATTTAAAATAAATAATTTGCTATGTAGCTGTTAGTTTTATTTAAAATTAATCTGAATTTTCGCAAAAATTTAATGCTATTGTAAGATAAATCTCATAAAATACGCACAATATTGAACATTGCTTTGACATTTTTGTCGTCGATTATGCAAAGAGTAATCAATATCATAAATTACTGTATTGACAATAAACTCTTACAAATTCATTAAAATTGTGAGCTTGATATTGGAAACAAAGGAGTTACAATTTATCAGTAATTCCTTTGTAAAGATTGGTACATAAATTGTTTTAATACCTATGCTGTTATAAAAAATTTGACAAAAAAACAAATCTGAAATCCTGGATGAGCTTATTTTTTAGGAATTAAATTATGGTTCAAAGAATAAAATCAGCAAGCATACTTGTGGTCGATGACGATCTTGGTGTACGGGAATCGTTAAAAATGATCCTGATGGATAAATATTATGTGTCTACTGCATCAAATATTGAAGAGGCAATAAATAGCTTAAAGGTCATTGAACCAGAACTGATCTTCCTCGATATAAAAATATCCAAAGAAAATGGTCTTGATTTTCTTAAGCAGATACATTCTGATAAATCTAATATTCCGGTAGTCATGATTACCGCTTTTCCTTCCTCACAAACCGCAATTACGGCATTTCGAAGTGGAGCATTCGATTATATTATTAAGCCCTTTGAACCATCTGAAATATATACGACAGTGGAAAAGGCGTTACAACATCGTATTGAATCCTCTGAAAAAGACAAGCTTGTGTATAATCTGAGGAGCGCCGTTCACAAAAATTTCTTCTCTACCACAGAATCTTTATTACTTGCTATAGACGCTAAAGACTCTTATACTGCAGGCCACTCTAAAAGAGTATTTTTATTGTTCGGCTTAATAATGAAAGAATTAGGCATGAACGAGGCGCAAATTGCAAAATTGCGGTATGGAGCATTTCTTCACGATATAGGAAAGATAGGGGTGAGGGATGATATACTGACAAAAACAGATGATCTTACTGAGGAGGAATTTTTCTTAATGAAACAGCATCCTGAAATAGGTTATAATATTTTGGAGCCAATTAATTTCCTGAAAGAAGCTTTACCAATAGTACGTTACCACCATGAATGGTATAACGGTAAGGGATATCCTCACGGTCTAGGGGGGGGAGAAATTCCTCAGGAGGTCGCCATTTTCTCTGTCATAGATGCTTACGATGCGTTGACTACGGATAGATATTATCGTAAAAAGTATTCTAATCAAGAAGCGTTTAAAATTATTACAGAAGGTATAGGCATGCAATTTATGCCTATTTTAGCCGAAAAAGTTCTTTCCATCATTAAAAAATGCTGTGAAACCTGGCATCCAGGTGGAAGCAACTAAGGAAAATTACAAAACAAACTTTCTAATTCCTGTCATGTTAATAAACATCAGTATAGGTAATTTATAATCGGCATGAAACGATTAGTTGTTGTCTATACTTTTATCTTTATTTTCTCCTTTTGTGGCAAGAACGTCTTAGCACAGGGGGCATCTGGATTACACAATCCAGTTCTTGGCGCTTCAGCGCTTGCCCAGGGGAATGCATTTGTTGCCCGTGCAGACGATGCCTCTGCAATCTATTTTAACCCGGCGGGTCTTACGCAATTACAAAAACCACAGCTTTCTCTGGGTGCAAGTTTTGTCCTTCCCTCCATAGAATATCACGGTAATGGTGTGAGTGAGGATATGGACACAAAAGTAAACACCATACCAAATATGTACTTTACCAGCCCAATCATAGAAAATAAATTAGCAGCTGGATTTGGTGTAAACGTCCCATACGGACTTCAGGGCAAATGGGATGGTGATGGATTTTCCAGATATGTTGTTACCGACTTTGATTTACGAATTATCAATGTGAATCCAACCATTACGTATAAACCGTTTTCTTTCTTTTCAATAGGCGTCGGGCTGGATTATTACTATGCCAATGTAGAGCAGGGGAGACATGTTAATGTGGGGGTAATTAATTCTGCTTTAACAGGTATCCCCTTAGATGCCAGCACTCCTGATGGACTTCAGGATAGCAAAATGCACGGCGATGCATTCGGGTACAATACAGGGATGTTATTTAATATTACGCCGAGTCACAGTGTTGGCATTTCATTCAGAAGTAAGGCAGATATAGATTTTAAGGGCAAGCTAAAACTCTCTAAATTAAGCGGCGCAACCACAGCAGTATTTGGTTCCGATGATTTCGATACACGAACAACTACGAATGCCACATTACCAGAGATGCTCTCACTAGGTTATGCGTATAAACATAATAATCTTTGGAGTATAGAAGCCGATGTTCAGTGGACAAATTGGTCCCGGTTTGACGTTATCAAATACGATTTTGATACAACAAATGCCTTGCTGGAAGCAAATAAGGAGGATGTACGAAACTGGAACAATACCTTGAGTTTCGCTCTCGGCGGGGAATATAAGTTAAACGAAGCCATAAAAGTAAGAGGTGGTTATACCTTTCATGAGTCTCCGGTTCCAGGTGAGACCTTTGAGCCTTCAGTTCCACAGAGCAGTCGGCATGGAATTTTTACAGGGCTTGGGTATAATTGGGGGAAGAAATTGAACAAAGGGATAGACTTTGCTTACGGAACGGTTTTCTATGAAAATCGAAACGTAGATAACTCAGTTGGAGACGCTGTCCAAGGTCCTATAGATGGGCATTATGACCTCATTACCCATATAATGGCAATAAATTTTAATTACATATTTTAAAATGTGGATAATGCTTCCGAGTCGATCTTGGATTTCGTGATTGGTTTAGTGAACCGTCACTTTTTGTCTGACTTTTTTGGGAGATTCGGATTCAATTCCTATTTCTTCATCGGTAAGGTAGCATGCGGGATCATGTTCCCATATATCGCCATAATATGCCTCTGCCCTTGCCCTGAAATTCCCACTGCATATATTGAGCCATCTGCACTTAGCGCAACGCCCTTTAACGTAAGGGTTTTTATTCTTGAGTTTAGCCATTAACTCATTGGAAGTGTCTTCCCATATCTCGCCAAACTTTCTTTTCCTGATATTTCCGAAAGAGTATTGTCTCCAAAACTGGTCGGCATATACTTCCCCATCCCAGCTTATACAGGCAAGTCCCTTACCAGAGCTATTTCCCTCATTCCACTGGAGGAGTTCAAACACTTCTTTTGCCCTCTTGGGATTTTCTTTCAAAAGTCGTAAATATATGTATGGGCCGTCGGCATGATTATCCACGGTGAGCACTTCGATTTTACGACCTCTGTCGTGCGCCTCCTTGGTTTTATTAATGATAAGATCAACAACCTCGCGGGTTTCTTTGTGGGAAAGGTCTTCTTCGATTAGGTTAGAACCCCTTCCTGAGTATACCAGGTGATAAAAACAAACCCTCGGAATGTTTTCTTTTTCAATGAGTTGAAATATACCAGCGATATCGTGGGCATTTCTCTTGTTGATCGTAAAACGCAGACCTACCTTAATCCCCACAGACATGCAATTTCTGATACCTTCCAGGGCGGCATCGAATGCGCCGGGAATACCACGAAAACGGTCGTTTGTTTCTTTGAGGCCGTCCAGGCTGATCCCCACATAGGAGAGCCCGAATTTTTTTAACTCATTTGCCTTATCTCTTGTAATTAAAGTGCCATTCGTGCTAATAACGGCTCGCAACCCCTTCTCCTTGGCATAACCAATTAATTCGAGGAGATCGGGTCTCATGAGTGGTTCTCCACCTGAAAACAGAATTACGGGAGCTCCGTATTCTGCCAGACTATCCAGCATAGCCTTTGCTTCTTTTGTGGACAGTTCATTAGGGTATTCCATATCTTTTGATTGAGAATAACAATGAATGCATTTTAAGTTGCAGCGTTGCCCTACATTCCATACTACAACTGGTTTCTTGTCTTGAGAAAATTGTAATAAATGTGATGGTAGTTTTTTGGATTCTCTACCATATCGTAATGCGTCGGACGGTTCTACGGTACCACAGTACAACTTTGATATACCAATCATGTTACTGCATCTCCTGCACAGGCCGTGTGTGCTTAAGTAAGGATAGAGGGATAAAACCCGCTCTACATGTTATTTTAGGATTAGATGTACAATTGATAAAATTTATAGAATATATTATAACTAAAAATACTCATTTAGTAAAAAATATTTTGCAACTTTTAAAAACTTATTGTCCGATAGCGTAGAGTTTCCAGTCTACACAACCAACATAGAGAGTGTTTTTTGAGTCTATAGCCGGTGAAGAAAGTAATGGCTCGCCAATTGTTATGCGCCACTTAAGGGTGCCGTCGGTATTAACGGCATATAATTTACCATCCCATGAACCTATATAAATGACACCATTAGCATCAACCGTAGGGGAGGCGGTAATAGATTTTTCGGTTTTAAATTTCCATTTAAGCGCACCATCTTTTGCTATTGCATAAAGATTGCCTTCTTGCGTTCCCACATAGATTGTTTCGTCTGTATCAATTGCAGGAGAAGAATGTGTTCTGCCGCCCAAATCAAACCCCCACTTTAAAGTTCCATCAAGATTAATGGCATAGAGCTTGCCATTTATATCCGTAATGTAAACAGTGCCTTCGCCAACGGCAGGAGAGGCATCTATTTTATTTTCAGTTTCAAAATTCCACTTTGCACTTCCATCTGCATTTAATGCATGCAGGCGCTTATCCCAGGAACCGATATAAATGGTATTATCTTTCCCTATGGAAGGAGATGAGGTCATAATCGATGCCCCTGTTTTATAGCTCCATAAGAGTTTTCCATTTGCAGCAATAGCGTAGAGTTTTCCATCGTAAGAACTAATATACACTATTCCTTTGTCGCCAATAGCAGGAGACGAGTGAACGGCCCCGCCTGTCTGGAACTTCCACTTCAGCTTTCCGTCAGGATTGAGTGCGTATATTCTCCCATCGGCAGAGCCAAAACAAACAATACCATCGGTACCGATGGCTGGCGCGCCAAATATTTCGTCGGTTGTTTTAAAGGCCCATAAAACTTTTCCCTTCGGAGTGATAGATAACAAATTCCCATCCGTGCTGCCCACATAGATAACCCCGTCAGAATCCACCACAGGAGAAGACCATATTTCTCCAGAGCTGGAAATACTCCATTTTAAATTTTCGTTGAAAGGGCCTGCAAATGGCACCCGGCCCGTTCTCTGTAAGTTGTATCTATACATGGGGAAACTGTTCGCTGCGTCCTGGGCATAGATGTCAGAGCCTGGTAATATACTAGACATTATGAGTGCGTTTGCGGTTAAGCAAAAAAGGGTGGTTTTGACATCTGAGAAAACATTTTTAACCTTCATTAATCTTGCTCCTTCTAAAGCATTAATGGTCTGGAATAACCAGTTCCTGTCCGACTTTCAAAGAATTTTGATTTTTTAGAATTTTTTTGTTGGCTTCTAATATTTTATTCCATTTTGCACCGTCATTATAATATTTCACGGCTAGTTTGTAAAGCGAATCGCTTTGTTCTACTGTGTGCTTTTTTCCTGTTTGTGCAGTATCTTCCACTTCAGTCACTTGTGAAAGCGCAGGGGTAGTCGTTTCTGCCTTTGTCTTTTGTGATGTTGGTTTTTCTTCCGGGATAATAAGTTCTGTGCCGATCTTGAGACTGTTTCGGTCCTGAATCTTATCCTGATTTGCATTAAAAATAAGCAGCCACTTAGAGACGTCTCCATAATACTTTTTGGCTATTTTATGAAGGTCATCATTAGATCGTACCTTGTGTATCTGAAATTTTGAGGCAGATTTTTTTTCACTCTCAGAAGAAACATCCTTCCAAATTTCCTGCCCTGAGGTTTCAGATACACTCGATGATACGTTTACTGGTTCTTCTTTTGCTTTCGTCCATACCCCTTCAATTTCGTTGTCTTTCCGTTCAACCGGTTGTTCCTGAATTTTAGCTGTATTTATAACAGGCTCTGCCTTTTGTTCCGTATTCTGTCCGGTCGTTGTTATTTCCTTAAAAGTATCCTGAGATGCGTTGGGAGGAGACTGCGGCAGTTCATTTATATCCAGCGCACCTACTTGTATGTCTTCCTCCGCTTCGGGAATAGGAATAGTTGGTTCTTTAACGGCGGTTCTCGTGCTAAGGAAGACACCAATGATTGCCAGAATAATCACTCCTAAAATTACACCAACTTGCACATCTCTTTTCATTGTTTTTAGTCCTTTCGAGGGTTATACAGGAATGAAAAAAACCGAATTAAATATCCACTCCTCCAAACGTACTTCACGTGCAATTGATTTTATACCGCATTTCCTATCGTTTTTATGCGTTCTTAGCTACTTCCTCCCTTCTTTGAATTGTGGGATTTTGCCTGGGCAATGCCTGACTTGAAGGGAGTCCCTTCCACTTAAGGAGCATAGGACATGCGATAAATATTGTAGAATACGTACCGACGATAATACCAACTAACATGACAAATGCAAATCCATGAATCTCTGCGCCTCCCAGGAAAAACAGCGCACACAGCACACCAATAGTCGTAATACCTGTAAGGAGGGTACGGCTTAACGTCTGGTTGATGCTGTCGTTAACCAATTGTGGGGTTAAAACATTACCCCGTACTCCCATGTTTTCCCTTATCCTATCGAATATAACGATGGTATCATTCAGGGAATAACCAACCACAGTCAGAAACGCGGCTACCATGGCGCTATCTATTTTCATATTTCCAAACAAATAATCTGCAACAGCCACAGCGCCCAAGGTAATCAGGATATCATGGATTACTGCAATAATTGCAGCAGAACCAAATTTGAAATCTCCGAAACGGAACCACACGTAGAATATTGTTGCAATACAAGAGAAGATTACAGCCAAAATGGCACGGCTTTTCATCTCACCTGCAACCGTGGCACCAATACTTACAACCCTTTTCAGTGGATTGGGCATTTCGAATGCGTTTTTAATGGTGCTTTTAATAGCTTCTTCATTTTGTTGAGAATTGAAAGCGATCTTAACGGTTTGATATTCCATTCCGGATTCTAACCCCTGTTCAAGCATATTGGCATATCCCGCGGAAGTCAGTGCTTCTTCAATAATTTCTTTTTTCAGCGGTTTTGACAATGTCATGCGAAATTGTGCCGGACTCGATTCCTTTCCCTGGACAGAAACATCGTTCAATACTTCAAAAGAGACATCTATTTTTTCTGCATATAGATTGTCTTTAAACGTATTCACGATGTCTTCCTTGATTTTCTCCTGTACCTTTCCTGCGCTCAAAGGCTTCACGTAAATTGCAAATAATTGTGCCGGAGCATTCAGCGCATACACACTCTTAGCAGCGTCTTTAATGGATTTGATTCCATTGATCATCGCTATAAAATTTCCCTTACTTATACTTTCTTTTAACTCGATGTTGACGGCCTCGTCTCCAGTATTGTAAATACTCGGTATTGAAACCGTTTCTTTCACTGTCTGCTTTATGTCCTGCAAGATTGTTCTCGGTCCTTCTATTCTTAATTTCCTTGCACGTGCTGTTGCTGAATCTTTCGATTGTGATGTTACAGAAATATTGCCAAATCCCTGTCTGTTTAACTCCTGATTGAGAATAAGGGGATCTATCGGTTCGCTGGATTCAACGTCTATGAAAGGCTTAGAGGCTTGCATACTGACGTCCTGTGTTTGCAATGCCTCGGCGATATCCCCCATTGTTATTTTGATATCGTGGTACACAAGGTTGTTTTTTAACCCATCAACAATCGCATTCATCAATTGTTGGCGTTTATTAACATCTTCCAGACCTGCAACACTTACCAAATATTCTTTTGCAGGCTGATTAACAGGTGTTATAGATACTACATCTTCTTCACTATAACCAGCCGCCCTTAAGTTCTTTTGAATAACTATTTCATCGGTTGGTTTTTGCAGCCTGAGATTAAAAACTGTTGGTTCGATGAAATCCATCTCGGCAACCAGACCCGCTTTATCCAGAGCACTTTTTATATCCTCTGTTAATTTTTGTTTTACCTTTTTCTCGTTCAGTTCTTTTATCCGGATGCCAAATTCATTTGAGGTAGATGCAAACTGTGCCAGATTTTCTCCAGATAAAATACTCTGCACCTCGGCTTCTTCGTAACCCGTTTCACCAAGCGCATTCCTTATAAATCCTGCCGGAGTTGGATTTTTCAGGTGTAACTGAACCAGAGTTCCGCCAGTAAAATCGATGTCATATTTTTTGTTTCCACGAAGGACAAACGTTGTCAATCCCCCGATAATACACGCACCAGAAATGGAAACCAGGATAAAACGGTAATTAATAAATTTTATGTGCGGAACACCAATCAACTTGAACATGGAAAAATTCTTGATCCAATTCAAATCCATAAACAATTCATATATGACTCTCGTTACAAAAATGGCAGTAAACAGGTTAATAATTAAACCCAGGATCAATGTCCATGCAAATCCTTTCACAGGACCTGTACCCACGGCAGCAAGTATTACCCCTGTAATCAAGGTTGTGACGTTGGAATCGAATATAGCAGAAAATGCCTTTTCATAGCCCGCTTTAACGGCCGCACGGACCGGTTTCCCTTTGGCCTTTTCTTCACGAATTCTTTCAAAAATGAGCACGTTGGCATCAATTCCCATACCGATCATAAGTACCAAACCTGCTATACCGGGAAGTGTCGTAGTAGCATTGAGCAGCGCCATTGCCCCAATTATCAGAAAGATATTTAATGCGTTTGCACAGTTAGCAACCCACCCTACGCCCATGTAATAGATTCCGATGAAAAGGATGGCAAAGGCGCCCCCGATGGCACCTGCCAGCAATCCTCTATTAATCGAATCTCTGCCTAAGCTTGGCCCAACCATAGTCTCCATTTCGAGTTCAAGGTCTGCCGGGAGACTTCCCGCCCGCATGATGGCAATGAGCTCATTAACCTCATCCTGCGTGAAATTTCCTTCAATAATACCTGACCCTGGAATGCGATCCCGAATGACAGGCGCCGAGTAAAGCGTGCCGTCGAGGATAATTGCCAGGGGTTTACCAATGTTTCTCTCGGTGAGTTGCCCGAATTTGGATTTACCAATAGCATCAAATTCAAAACCGACGACAGGCTCTATTCCCTTGCGGTCGGCATATATTCTGGCCAGGTGTTCTCCGGATATCTCCGTTTTGTTTCGAATAAGGTACCATTTATTCGCTTCACCTTCTTCTCCCTTTTTCTTTCTTAACCAGTGTTTGTAATAGCCAGGGGCTTGTTTTCCTTCCAGCGAATCTTTATATTCAGGGCTATCACTGCTGGCTGCCAGCCTGAATTCTAGTTTACCAAGACGTGTAATTCGATTCTTCAGCGCCTCTATTTCTGTCTTTGTGGCGCCGGGAACCTGAATAAGTATCCGATGGCTGCCATGTTCTTGAATCCTGTATTCTATAACTCCTTGCGGATCTATTCTCTTCTTTAACACCTCAATAATTTCTTTTGTAATACCCGGATGGTCTTCTCTTTCATCGACCCTTACCTTATAAAGTAATTCGGAGCCGCCCTTGAGGTCTAATCCAAGCTTTATTTTACCTTTTGACGTATATTCAACGGTCTTGTTGCGTACCTGCTTTCCGTCTTTATCTGTTTCTTCACTGACAATCGTCTCGCGAATAACGGGATTTGTTATGAAGAAATTTGTCCATGATTTTTCCAGTGTTGTCCGCTCAACAATCTTGCCGTCTATTTCTTTAACGCTCTCCCTCTTTAAAACTTTTTCTGCCGGTGGATACAAAATCATTATACCGATAGCGATAACCACGACAATGAGAGGTATTTTCCACCTTAAATTTTTAATCATTTGTTTCTCCTCAACAGGCTCCCTTTTCCGATGTTTGTAATAAATAGTTG
>DBJWYX010000059.1:0-11197 GCA_052360825.1 Candidatus Wunengus sp. YC64 | reverse complement strand
AAGAGGAAAAGCGTGTTCTGTATGTAGCCATGACCAGGGCAAAGGAACGATTAATCCTTACCAGTGCATTGAAGGATGACGACAAATCCTATATGGGACTGATTACACAATCGGTAAGAGATGTTGCGGGTATTGAGCTTGGTGATAAAGCATTATTGTCGGAAAACTCCCACACAAAAAAGAACGAAGATTTATCACCCTCCCCTAACCCCTCCCATCCAGGGCGGGGAAATAGCGGAGACCTTCCACCGGGGGAAGAAAATAAAACAAGTGAGGAAGATAAAACAGGTCCAGAAAAATTCCCTCTCCCCTTGCGGGAGAGGGTTAGGGTGAGGGGTATTTCGAAGGGAAAGTGCCCTTTAGGAAATTCAGAAATCTTTGTAGAGCATTTCTGGTTTGACGGGACACACCGTCCCGCAAAACCCACAAGAGAAAACAAAATGGATATCGATTGGACAGCTTTTGTCGAAATATGGAAGAAAAGAGAGACTGCAATGATTGAGGCGACCAGGAAGTCTCTCTTTGTCTCTCCATCGGCTATTACCGATGAAGAAACGATTGTGCACGACATGCTCCCTGTCCCGGGTAGAGTTGAAAGAGCTTCGGAAACCCATCCAAACTACGCTGCGTTGATTGGTTCCATCTGCCACCGTGTATTGGAGGAATGGGATTTCCATGGATCTCCCCAAGGGCTTCAAAGGTCAGTCGAGTCTGTCGTAAAATGGAATATTACCTTTGGAAAAGGTGAGGTAGAATCACCTGCTCAATTTCAAGGAGAAAGTATTTCCATATCCCCTCCTTCGCAAGGAGGGGATGCAGGGGTGGTTATGAAATCGAAAGAAATTCCCCCTCATACAATGCAAACTCAGGACGTAGAATTTGTAAAAGCAGAAGTAATAAAGATACTCTCCAACTTCGTTGACTCGGAAGCTTATAAAGAATTACAGGATGCACAGATACTCGGACGTGAAATACCCATCCTGCTCAAGTGGAACGGACAAATCATGAGAGGTACCATTGATATTATCTACAAAATAGGCAATCGTCTTATCATCGGCGACTATAAGACAGATATTGTTAAACCATCCGACCTTCTAGCAAGGGCGGAGAAATATCAACATCAGAGAGAAGTTTATGTTGAGGCAGTCAAACGCTGCCTTAACATAGACAATCCCGAATTTAAACTCATCTTCCTCCGGATAGGCAAGGCGATAACGATTTGATTGCTTTTCAATGAGATATAAAGCCTTTTGATTGCCTTCGTGTTGTTACGATAACATAAAAACTCTAACGACTCAGCTCACTGACAGCCAGCGACAACCCGAAAGCGCCAGCAGCCAATCAGACGCTGGACAACGAGGGCGCATCAGCACGCGCCACGGCTAGCGACTGATCGGTGGAATACTTTGTTAGGCGTTTCATCACTTCGTATTGGTTGACGTAATGCTTTCTGATGAATTGAGAGTTGTTTTCGGCGTTTCTCCGCCTTGCGTGGATAAAGTGAGCGGCGTGGCATACCAAAAGATGGCAACAAGGGCAAAGAGCGCACGCCACAACCACCCTCCGACCTTCGGAATATTCGGGGGTGAAATTCGCTGATACTGCTTGTAGGGAAGCTCTGTCTTCTCAAGCTCGATTGCGCGCGAAGCCAACCGATAACCCCGCTGAAGATAAATCTCGCAGTGGGCGCCAAATACGACCACCAGAAAGATACCTACCCATCGCACCCAAGAAAGTATGCCGGGAGGGAGTGGAGATTTTAACGCAAAGACAAGACCTATCAATCCCGCATTAATCGTCACGAATGCGGTGAGGTTCGCAAAGAAAAGGTTTTCGTAGTGCCTCAAGTTCTCAGCCAAGAAGCCGTACTCGTCGTTTGCTTTTGAGTTCGAATCTGAAGTCATGAGTGTGCAGAAACGCCTAATGACGAAATTGAGCGGCAACAGCAGATAGCGCTTATTTTTTATTTTTATTCTATACTTGCTAGCATCCTATCATTTAACATGATAATTATCAAATTAAATACATCAGAGTTTTATCAACAAATAAAATCCTTGAAATATTAAAAGCATTGTAAGATAATCCAGCCATTATTTGTGCTCTTGAGAGATTAGGAATAAAAGAAGAGGATTTCACAATACTAAAATGTTTTACGAGAAACTAAAAGAGATTTAAAATAAAAAGGTAATAGCATACATGCGGGAAAAAAGGCAAAAGACAACTAAGGTTAATTCCCCCAGAGAATTTGGTATCTGGGGTATTGAAAATATTCTTCAGGAACTAAAAAAAGAATTGAAAACCCTTTACGGTGGAAGGCTGAAGAAATTGATCCTTTACGGTTCTTATGCAAGGAATGAAGCATGGAAGGACTCCGATATTGATATTGTGGTTTTACTTGATGGTGAGGTATTACCAGGAAAAGAAATAGAGAGGATGATTGATATTATCACAGACCTAAACCTCAAACACAATGTACTCCTCTCTGTATACCCCACTTCAGAAAAGGCACTACAGAAAATAAAGAGTCCTTTACTACTAAATATTCAGAGGGAGGGTGTTCCCATATGAACGAGATAAAAAGCCTAATTTCCCGCTCTGAAAGATACATGAAATCTGCCGGGTTGCTTATTAAGGACGGGGATTACGAGTCTGCCGTGTCTCGTGTTTATTATGCGATGTTTTACTGCGTTGAGGCAGTGCTGCTAACCAAGGGGCTGTCTTTCTCAAGTCATAAAGCAGTTATATCAGCCTTTGGTGAACACTTTGTAAAAACAGGAATATTTCCCAAAGATATGAGCAAAGCGATTACCCTCGCCTTTGAAAAAAGACAGTTTGGTGATTACGAGTTTACATTTGTGATTGCAAAAGAAGAAGCGGAAGAAATTATAAGGCAAGGGCATAATTTTATTACGGCGATTATTAAATATCTAAAAGAATCTGGTCATGCCCTTTGAGTAAAATGCTAAAAGCTTCTTTTGGTAAATAAGCATCGTTTGGCAAGTAGCGCATCATTTATTTCTTTGTACTAACCACGAGAATAAATGGGCTAGGTTTAGCTAGCTTTAAGCATAACAAAAACACAACTTTTCCCTTATTTTTCAATCCTTCCATATACCATTGTATTCTAAATATGTATCGTAATTTGTTATCTCGGTTTTGTGAAGGTTTTAAAATCAACTTAAAAGGAGTGTCAATATGTTTCCTATAAGGTTTACGTGGTACATTCTGCCTTTATTGTGTATTTTAGCAATCACAACTGCATTTAGCACATGTGCTAATGAGTCTGGTAAAAGCAATATTCTGAGCCACAATATTGAGATTGAACTTTTTTTGAAAGAGCACAAGTTAAAGGCGATTGACCATCTGCTTGTACCTTACGAGAATTCTGAAAAGGTTTCTTTCTTTATCAACAAGTCATTTCAAATCCTGTCAGTTGGCGCTTCAAATAAGAAGTTAGACTTTAAGACTGCATCGAATGGAGATGGACAGCGTTTGGAGATTACAATACCATCAGACCTGAGGCAATCAGACAGCCTGATTCTGGATATTGCTTATGAAGGAACCCTTTTTGAAGAGCCGGGTTCACCGGAAAAGGAGGATTTGGGAGAAACTACCGGTACTATTGGTGAAGAAGGGGTTTACCTGAGTCCTGCATGTTTGTGGTACCTGGATATGCCGGATTCCCTGTCAACTTTCAGAGTGACTGTTATTACACCCGCTGGATATGAGGCCGTGACGCATGGTACTCTTGTGAGCAAAAAATCTGACACCGATAAGATTTATACAACGTGGGAAGAAAAAAACGTGTCTGAGGATTGCCATCTGGTAGCCGGAAGGTATAAAGTAACGAGTATCAAGCATGACGGAATTGATATTTACGCCTATTTCTTCCCTGAAGAACAAGGTCTGGTAGAAACATACATAAACGCCACAAAGCGCTATCTGGATATGTACCAAAAACTTTTGGGAAGCTATCCGTACGGAAAATTCGCTATCGTCGAAAATTTTTTCCAAACGGGATATGGCATGCCTTCTTTTACCCTATTGGGGAGCACCGTTGTAAAATTACCCTTCATCGTGGATACCTCGCTGGGACATGAGATACTGCACAATTGGTGGGGCAACTCGGTCTTTGTGGATGAATCTCAGGGGAACTGGTGTGAAGGATTGACCGCCTACATGGCAGATTATTATTATAAAGAACTCAAAGATACTGCTTCTGCCGATGATTACCGCAAAAATATTTGCAGAAAATATACCAGTTACGTGACCGGGCAAAACGATTTTCCCTTAAAAAGGTTTATCGGCAGAAGAGATCAGGCAACCCAGGCAATAGGTTATGGAAAGACGGCGATGGTATTCCACATGCTGAGGCAAATGGTCGGAGATGACCTCTTTTATCAATCACTCAGAAGGTTTTACAAAGATAAAATCTGGCAGCAGGCCAGTTGGAAAGATATTCAGGACATATTTGAAGATACCTGCAAAACGGATTTATCCTGGTTCTTCGAGCAGTGGATTAACCGAACAGGAGCGCCATTTATCGAAATGGGCAAAACTGAAGTTACGCAGTCGAGTAATGGCTGGTTGGCGAGGATAGAAATCATCCAGACATGTCCCCAAACATTATTGGGGAAAGGCGAACCCTATCGCCTTTTTGTGCCGATCCAGATGGAACTGGACGGCGGAAATTTTTATACCGTTACGGAAATAAAAGAATCGTCCAGCGCCGTTGTTATCCAAACAGCATCCCAACCCGTACATATCACCATAGACCCTCAATGCAATGTGTTTCGGCGTCTGCATAGAGAAGAAATTCCGCCAACGATAGATTTCATATTGGGTGATAATGAAAAAGTCATCGTGTACCCGACTGGCGGCGAAGGCGCTTTACAGGCAGCCTACAAAAAACTAGCAGAACTTTTAGGAGAAAAAGGCGGAGTCATAAAGGCCGATACCGAGGTTACGGAAACAGAAATGACACGAAAAAGCCTGTTCATTCTGGGCGGACTGGCAGAGAACAAGATTGCGAAATTTTTTGTCGATAATTTACCCAAAGATTTTACAATTGAGGAAGGCTCGTTTATGGTTAATAAAGTTCCATACCGTGATACTGGAAACGCCCTTCTCGTGACATCCAGAAACCCTAAGAACAGAGAAAAAGGCATTGCTTTATTTTTAGCTCTCAGTTCGGATACGATTAAAAATGTAGGATTCAAGCTTCCACACTATGGAAAGTACAGCTACCTCCTCTTTGCCGATGGAAAGAATATTGATAAAGGTACCTTTGCCATAACCGATAGTCCACTGCAACGTTATCTAAAAAAATAAGTCTATCTTTTCATGAGTGTGAAACTTATGTTTCTGCAAATGAAATCAAAAATTATAAATGAAAACACTATTTCATTTGTGAAATTGCGTATGTCCCAGTGAGGTTATTTATGCACAAAAAGAAAAGTATTGTTAATTTTTAAGTATTACTGAAATTTACCACTTAGAAGATATTTTAAGTTTTTTTGCTTTTTGTTACTAAGTGGGAACGGTTTTTGTCATCTATACGAGGTTGTTATTGTATGAGTTACATGAAATATATTAAAATTCAATTTATGCATTTCAACAAGGAGATTCACTAACTGCCTCGTTCATTCGAAAAGTGGAACAATATCCACTCTTTGAGAAGCGAAGAGTCTGATTTATAGATGAAACGACTACTTTTTCTCTGCGCCTTATTCGGATTTTTAAGTTGGAATGTTATATCTTCAGAAGATACCTTAGCAGATAATTATGCCGAAGTAGAAGTTAAAGACGGTGGTGCTGTTGTTGGAAACGTGAAATACATGGGTGATTTAACAACATTGTCATTAAACCTTTATGCCGACTTTGAGTTACCGGAAACCTCTAAAGCTGCTACCGAAAAACTTATCGTCAGTACGATTAACCATGGACTAAAATATGCCGTTGTTTCGATTACGGATATTACAAAGGGTAAGAAAAAGGCGATACCATCGATCCACCCGATTATAGACCAACAGAGAAATAACTTCATCCCTAACGTTACTGCAATTCCGGCGGGAACTACGATAGACATCTTAAATGGAGACGAAGAGTTGCATACTGTCCATACCAGTACAATTAAAAACCAGCCATTTAATCTTGGCACAACTTATAAACAGAGAATATCAAAAACATTTGAGTATCCGGAAACTATTAAACTAACCTGTGATCTTCATAAAAAATCGTATGCATGGGTTGTCGTTCTTGATAATCCATACTTTGACATAACTGACAGGAATGGCTATTTTGAAATTTGTGATATTCCACCCGGTACGTATAAATTCCAGGTATGGCATGAAGAGTTAGGTAAACTAGAAAAGGAGGTAAAAATAAATCCAAAAGAACTTTCAAATATAGAATTTGTTTATTCTCAGTATTAGAATATGAACAAGTAATTGTATTGGTTAAAACAATCGGTTAGGTTTATAAAATAGCATTCAGAAAGGAGGATGGGCATAATATGAAACCTAAAGCTTTGTTGAGTAAGGTTGGCTTATGGAGCGCTACGGCAGCAGCAAGCGCAGCACTGGTAATAGGTATTGCGCCTATAACTGCTAAGGCACTTAATATACCAACAGAGGTTACAGAGGATGGTAAAAATACCTATAAGAAATATTGTAGCGCCTGTCATGGTGAGGAAGGGAAGGGAGACGGACCTGTTGCAAGGTCGATGCTTCCCAAACCACGTGATTTTACAAGGGGTGCTTATAAATTCAGAACAACCCCAAGCGGTTCACTCCCCACAGATGAAGATATGTACAGAACGATTTCCTATGGGGTACCAAATTCAACGATGATCCCATGGGATATTTTGACGGAGCAACAGCGCGCATCGGTAATTCCTGTCCTCAAGAGTTTCTCTGAGGCATTCGAAGTCAGGAAGCCGGATGCACCTGTTGATGTTGGATTGGAAGTCAGACCAACAGAAAAGACCGTTGCCGAAGGAAAGAAGATTTACGAAGAAAAACTGGAATGCTGGAAATGTCATGGTGTTGAAGGGCGCGGAGACGGCCCCAGTGCAGCAGAGCAGGAAGACGATTTTGGGTTTCCCATAAAACCCTTCGATTTTACTACGGGAAAATTTAAGGGCGGGAATTCATCCAGAGACGTCTACCTGAGATTTACTACGGGATTGAACGGCACTCCTATGCCGTCTTTTGCCAAAGAGCTTACAGACGAACAAAGGTGGTGTTTAACCCATTACGTAATATCGCTCATTAAACCAGAAGAAACGAGCAAATAAAATAAATAACATCTAATATGTGACCATACGGAGGTTAATGAAATGAAAAAATTAGGGTTAGGTTTTTGTTTATCTGCGGTGATGGCGCTCACTTCTATGGCTTGGGCTGCTGAACAACCACCTAAGAAGGAGACGCCGCCAGATTTGTACGAAGGGACGCCCGATTGGTATCGGGCTGTTTATAAAGATAACGTTGGAATGAAAGAGGGTTCAGGTCCTTTCAAGGACTATTTCAAGCCACAGATGCTGGATATGTACTGGCAGCCCAACAGACATTATGAACCCATGAAGAACCTGGATCATTCTCTCTTTATTGAAAAAGAAAGAAGAGACCTGTGCGTAACATGCCATGAGGAAGCAACACCCGGCGTGGTGAGAGACTGGAGAAGTTCGGGACATAAAAATCCCAAGAGCACTCCGTATCTGTCTGCCAGAACGGCCGAAATCGAGAAACGCACCAACAGGGTTTTAAATGAAGTCCACTGCTTCGACTGCCATGCTGATACAAAGAAAAAACAGATCAGAATGCCAACAGGAGAGGTGTGCGGCGAATGTCACAGACCGCAATTCGATGATTTCTTAAGGGAACGTGAGGTGGGTCGCCCCAACCATATCCAGTCATGGGAGGCCAATACGATTGTGCCGTGGTATGCCGAGGCTGCCCGAAGGGGTTATCTCTATGGACAACACGGTTGCGACTTATGCCACTCAGGCGCAGAGAAGTGCGATGTATGCCATACCCGTCATAAGTTTAGCGCTGCAGAAGGAAGACAGCCAGAGGCTTGCATAACCTGTCACATGGGTCCTGACCATCCAGATTCGGAATCTTACGGGGAATCAAAGCATGGCGTCATTTATGAAAAAGAAGAAGAGCATTATGATTTCAACAGACCATTATCAGAAGTAAGGCCAGGCAAGGACTATCGCACCCCAACATGCCAGTTCTGCCACATGTACGAGAAGCATGGCCGGTTTATCCACAACCCGGTAATGAAGGGTATCTGGCGTATGGGAACTGTACCGCCAAAGAACCTGGAGTACACCTCTTCTCTGAAGGATTACCCTTATGGGATCAAGATTATTCCCGACAAGATAGATATCTATTCAGAAGAAAACGTGGCAAAGAGGTCTTACTGGCTAGAAGTCTGCGCCAAGTGCCACAGTGACCGTTTTGCCGATACCTATTTGAAATCGTTAGACGAATTCATGTTCCAGGCACACACCCTGGCAGACAAGGCGCAGAAGGTCGTCGAGGATTTGATTGCAGATGGCTTTTTATACCCCGGCGCTGCCGATAGGGATCCCTACCCCTTAAGCGATGGGATTGAAAAGCAACTCAGTCCGGCATTCCTTGGCGAGCCAATTTATAATGCCTTTAAGACTTTAAAGGGTAAGTTCCCGGTGGTAGGTCCGATACTTGGTGTCTATGGTATGTTCTTGCAGCAGCAAGACAATCCATCGAACATCGAGAACATGTACAACAGATTGTGGTTCTGGTATAAACTGCAAGGTTATAAAGGAACTGCGCATGTACAGCAGGACGTCTCCTGGTGGTGGGGTCAGGCTCCTATGATGATGGAATTTACCAAAATCCAGTCTGAAGCAGCCAGGTTACGCAGGGAAGGACGTATTGAAAAAGTTTCTTTAAAATAGCAGTTTTTAGCTTTTTATAAAAAGTTAAAACTGAAATCGTAAAATAAAAAAGCCCATGATGATCAATTATCATGGGCTTTTTTTATTACTTATTAGTGCGTTCAGGTCTATCAGCGGGTTCAGGTTTGTAACCTGAACCGTTTATATATGGTCAATGCGTCCTTGAAATTCCTTACGCACCTCATGCAAAATTTTTAATCCGCCATTATCCAGCATCCTTTGGGCGAGTTCATCCCCGATCTTCGCAGCCTGATTCTTAGGGCCACTGTGTGTATCCCGTATAGCATGGTCACCATCCAGTGTACAGATAATCGCTTCGATGGAAACTTGTTTTCCATGCACCTCTGCATATGCCCCTATGGGTACCTGGCATCCGCCCTGGAGTTTTGCCAGGAGAGCCCTTTCCGCTTCTACGGCAATCCTTGTCTGTTCGTCATCCATAGCTGAAACAATTTTTTGTATCCTACCATCATCTTTGCGGATTTCAATGCACAACGAACCCTGTCCTACCGCCGGTAACATAATATCAAACGGAATGATCTGGCTAATTTGGCCCGCATAACCCATCCTGAGCAATCCTGCATGGGCTACGACAATAGCATCCATATCTTCTGCTTCAAGTTTTTTCAGCCTCGTATCCAGGTTGCCGCGCAGGTCCAGAATCTTAAAGTCTTCCCTGAAGGCCAGCAATTGTGCCTTTCTGCGAAGACTGCTTGTGCCAATACGCGCATTATCAGGAAGTTTTTCCAGGGAGGCATTGTTACTGCTGATAAGAACATCGTGGGGATCTTCCCGTTTGGGTGTTGCGCCAATAGTCAATCCTTCGTGTAGTTCCGTCGGAACATCCTTCGCGCTATGAACGGCAATATCAATCTTTTCTTTAATTAAAGCAACCTCAAGTTCCTTGGTAAATAATCCAACTCCACCCAAACGCGACAGGGGTGCATTGGTGACCCTGTCACCCTTTGTGGATATTTTTTCAATTTGAAATTCAAGGCCGGGATTTAATCGTTTCAGTTCTGATATAACCCAGTTTGCCTGGATTAATGCAAGTTTACTGCCTCTGGAACCAACAATAACTCTTTTTTCCTTTACCACTGCTCATCTTCTCCATTTTTGAATAAATAAAATCAGGCCGCCTTCGGCAGCTTTCTCATTTTACGCAACCGAAACGGTTACGCTACCAGTTTGGAATTCTTAAACATCAAAATAATTGTGAGCTTGTCGTTACAATTATTTTATTTCACAAAAGGATAATATCATAATATGCTATGTGTGTCAAATCACTTTGTCGGGATGTTGATTACTCAGAAAAATCCGATTGATCATACTCCAGTTTTTGAAAATATTATACAAATAAAGAATTGTTGTGTAAGATATTTTATATGACCGTTGGAAATATTCTGGTGAAATTTTTTCTGGTGTTAACAGTATTGATCGTATCTTTTTCTACAAGCTATAGCCAAGCACAGGAACCTGGAGAAAAATTTCAATATAAACCACCGAAATACTTGTATGAAGAAAAATGCTCAAAATGCCATACCCTTGAGCGTGTATTCACCGAGCCAAAGACTGAGAATGAATGGCAAATCTGCATCACTCGAATGATGAAGAAAAACAAGTTTTGGATTACAGAGGAAGAAGGCGCACAGATCATTGACGAAATCATCGGGAAAAGAAAGGATATTATAGCCTCCGTCCCTCAAAAGAAAAAATATGCTGACGCTCAAGTACTCTTTATCGACAGGTGTACAAGGTGCCATAAGGTAAGCCGGATACTGGATAAAAATAAAACACGGGATGAGTGGGTAGAAACGATACTCCGGATGCGTGATAATGCACCTGAATTGTTCTTTGACGAAGACATTCCTGTCATTGCAGACTTTCTCACGGAAAGAGGAAACATCATACGTGATGATATCGCCGCGCAAATTATGGAAGAAAAATGCCTTGTATGCCATGAAGCGGGTAGAATACTTTTAGAGCGGAAATCCAGGAAGGATTGGGAAAAGTGCGTTGCGGATATGCGTATACAGGTAAGGCAAGATTTTAAAAAAGACTGGTTTACAAAAGACGAATTCAATCTCATCGTTGACCTGCTTGTGAAAACCCAGGGCATTAAGGGAAATGAAGAGTAGGTTTCCAAAGTTTGTGCAAAAATTAATTATTTCCCACCTTCCTTTGCTGGTTCAATCGTCCTCGATTGAACCGAAATGTTAATGACAACTTTTTCGGCGTTTACTATAT
>DBJWYX010000058.1:0-11222 GCA_052360825.1 Candidatus Wunengus sp. YC64 | reverse complement strand
TGGAAAGAATCAATGCACTACGGCGGCAAATGGCAAGAGATATGGGGATTATGGTACCCCCCATTCGAGTGAGGGATAATTTGCAATTAGGAGCAAATCAGTACGCGATCAAAATAAGGGGGCAGGAAATTACAAAAGGAGAATTGTTTCCTGAGTGTTATCTCGCTATTGACTCAGGTACCACTACCAAAGTAATCGAAGGAATGAAGACGTCGGATCCTGCATATGGTCTGCCCGCCCAATGGATATCTGGTGCAATAAAAGAAGATGCCGAGGCTTCAGGATATACGATTGTTGATCCAGTGTCAGTGATGATTACACATCTTACAGAAATTATAAAGAGTCATGCATACGAAATTCTTTGTCGTGAAGATGTGCAAAAGCTTGTTGAAAATTTGAAGAAAGAATCACCAACAGTTGTTGAGGAATTAGCTCCCGGCATCATGCCTCTTGCGAGTATACAAGAGGTGCTTAAAAATTTATTGAAAGAGCAAGTGCCCATTCGTGATATGGCAACCATACTTGAGACAATTGCAGACTATGCTCCCGTGACAAAGGATGCTGAGGTAATAACAGAATATGTAAGGCAAAAGATTTCCAGAATGATTTGCCAAAGGTATCAGAATGCAGAAGGTAAGATAGGAGTCATCTCTTTTGATCCGCAACTGGAGCAGGCTATTGCCAATGCAATTCATAAAACAGAAAGAGGAAACTTACTGGCTTTGGAGCCGAATATGGCACAAAAATTGATAGATATGTTAGTAGAGATTGTAAAAGGTTCGTTATCGTCTGGCTATGAGGCAGTTCTTCTGACATCCTCTAATGTAAGAAGTCATGTTCGCCGTCTTATAGAAAATGCTTTACCTCAGGTGCCAGTATTGTCATATAAAGAAATATCACAGGGTGTTAGGATTGAATCGTTGGGAATCGTGAAACTGTAAGTGCGGTGGAGGCTTGTCCTCATGAAAATGGGGATGTAATTGCCGGGAGAAATATTGTTTGTGATATTATTGTATGAATGCATTTAACTGTGTGTAAAAATTTCCTGGTGGGGAAGGAATAAATGGTATACGTGAGGGTTGAGGAGGAATTAAACGACGTGGAGGGTAAACAGAAAATAACCACAGGATTTTCTAAGGTAAGGACAATTGCAGTTACCAGCGGTAAAGGCGGCGTGGGAAAGACAAACATTGCTACGAATTTAGCAATGATTTTCCGAAGGTATAAAAAAAGGGTTTTATTGATAGACTTAGACCTGGGGCTTGCAAACATTGATATTTTACTCGGGCTTCGCCCTGAATATACATTACAGGATGTTATTGAGGGCCGTAAACAAATGAAAGATATTATTCTCCAAGGTCCCGATGGAATAAAATTTGTCCCCGCAAGTTCGGGTATTGAAGAACTTACCAGTTTAAGCGAAAAGCAAAAGGAGGCGCTTTTTAAAGGATTCTGTGACCTGGATGAAGAACTGGATATCGTTATTGTAGATACCGGCGCAGGGATATCATCTAATGTGTTGAGTTTTGTTCTTGCATCGAATGAAATATTGCTCATAACAACACCAGAACCCACAGCTATAACAGATGCTTATGCCATGATTAAAGCCCTTTCCAGAAAGAAAAAAGACTTAAATATAAAACTGCTTGTGAACCTCTCGAACAGTCGGGAAGAAGCCGAGTTGACGATGAAAAAAATTGCATCAGTAACGCATCGGTTTTTGAATGTAAATGTACAATACCTGGGATATTTGTTACAAGACCCTAATATCCCGATTGCTACAAGGCTTCAGAAATCTTTTGTAAAAGAATATCCCAATACGACGGCAACCAGTTGCCTTAATAATATGGTTGCTTCATTTTTAAATAGTGATGATGGAACGCAAACGTTAGGAGTTGAAGGTTATTTTAGAAGAATTGCAAGTGAAACACGACTATAGGTTCTTTATAAAAATATTTTGACATCTTTAGGAAAAATTTACGAATTACGATTTACCCTCCCCCTGTCCCCCTCTAGAGGGGGATAAAGGGGGAGGTAAATCCCAAATCGTAAATCTAAAAAGGAGGTTTGATGGATGGAGGAACTATTAGCCAGAGGACGTATATATATTATCGTAATCGTGTTCTTTTCGTCCTGTTTTTTGGGACTGATGTCCAACGTATCCATACCTATGCTGGCCATCAGAAGTGTGGTAATAACGATTATTGTTGGAATTGTAAGTAGTTTATTCTTCAAATATATTGTAAACGTGGCAAAGACAGTTTCACGCGGTGGAATTGGTCAAACGCAAGAATCTGTATCTCCTAAAATTGATCAAACTATGGGACAAAATAATAAATAACAGTAGAGACAGGTTTCAAACCTGTCTGTACAAAATTTATTTAAGGGGAAACGAAAATGGGTACAGTGACTAAAGTAAAATCGAGCTATACACGGGGAGATTTAATAAGGCGTAATAAATTAATCATAGAGTACCTTTCATTGGTTAAATATGTGGTAGGTAAAATTATTGTGTATTTACCTCCTTTCGTAGACAAAGAAGATCTTATTGAGTATGGCATTCTAGGATTAATAGAAGCATCGGAAAAGTATGACCCAAAGAAGGATACAAAATTTGGCACATATGCTATTTCTCGTATTCGGGGTGCAATTTTAGATTACTTAAGGTCTCAAGACTGGTTGCCTCGTTCTGTGCGGGATAAGGCGACAATGGTTCGGGATACATACATTTCACTGGAACAAAAGCTGAACAGACCGCCCCGATCTGATGAGATTGCAGCGGTGCTCAAAATACACCCTGCGGAGTGGGATAAATTGTTGTCAGAAATTAGTTTTAGCACATTCCTTTCGCTGGAAGAGTACAATCAAAAATCTGAAGACAATTCGAGAGAGGAGAGAACTCAGCAAATTAAGGATCCCAAAGTTAATGACCCGTTAAGCTTTTTGGAAACACAGGAAGAAAAAACTTTCTTGGCTAATGCCATTGCAGAATTACCAAAACGGGAAAGATTGGTAATAACACTGTATTATTACGAAGATTTGATGCTGAAGGAAATTAGTCAATTGATAGGTATTTCAGAATCAAGGGTATCCCAACTTCAT
Source organism: Candidatus Wunengus sp. YC64 (assembly GCA_052360825.1). Classification (GTDB taxonomy): domain Bacteria; phylum Planctomycetota; class Brocadiia; order Brocadiales; family Brocadiaceae; genus Wunengus. Next base: position 8,120 of record DBJWYX010000058.1, on the reverse strand, counting down.
CATCGGGCGTTATTTTTACTTCGGGCAAGAATGAGCAGGGTTTCAGTAAATGCCTAGCTCGTGTTATGCAGGTGAATATATGTCGGATAATATCGAACGTATTCATGAAGAGCCCCTTTTTAGATGCTCGTCTATTAAAAAGACTGACGACGACAGGAAGTCAGGTGGAACTTTTAACTTTGATAAGCGGAAGAAAAAGGACGGCAAGAAAGTGGACAAGGTTTGCAAGAAACCAATTTCATGTACTGGGCAGAAAGCAGTCGATGATATACGGGAAATCGAGCATAAAGAGTCAGATGAGACACACACTGAAGAAAATCGGTGTGGAAAAATAATTGACATAGAGGCATAGACAAGAATGAGTGGAACAGTGGAATATATACCGGTAACATTGAATGCAATTCGGGTTGACACGATCGTGGGATGCGACCTTTATTTACAAAACCACATAAATAACGAGGTTAGTTACGTATTATATTGTAGTGGAACGAATGTCGTTAAATCAGACAAAATTGAAGATTTGCAGAAACACCAGGTAAAGAACTTATTCATACGCAAAGAAGATAAAAAGATATATTTAAAATATGTTGAATCGAGTCTAAAACATATTGTTAACGATGATAGGGTGGATATTAAAGAAAAGGCGTATATAGTTTACGATGTAGCTAAAAACATTATGAGCGATGTTTTTGAAGATCCACGTTCTGGTGAACAAGTGGAACGATCGAAGACTTGGGTATCAAATACCATCGACCTTATTATCCGGAGTAAAGGCTCTTTTTCAGGTATGATGAGTATGATTTCCTATGATTACTATACATATACACACTCAGTAAATGTGTCTGTATTGGGACTGTTATTTGCGAAATACTTAGGTTTTGATGGTGATGAGATGCAGGTATTTGGAACCGGGTTGTTGTTGCACGATGTGGGCAAAACGCAGATTGACCCTCAGATAATTAATAAAAAGGAAAGGCTGAACGATGAAGAGTTTGCAAGGATTAAAATGCATGTGGACTTAGGCGCCGATATTCTAAAACAAACAGGTTGTGTTGATAGCACAAGTTTCTTTCCCATCATGCAGCATCATGAAAAGTATAACGGGAAAGGCTATCCAAATGGGTTAAAGGGCGATGCGATCCACAAATACGGTAGGATTGCAGGTATTATAGATGTGTATGATGCCCTGACAACGAAAAGGACTTATTCCGATGCAAGAAAGCCATTTTCGGCATTGAAGATTATGAATGATGAGATGACAGGGAGCTTTGATGAGAAATATTTCAAGGATTTTATCCTGTTTCTTGGTTCAGGTGGTGAAAAGCAGTATCAGAAAAGTAAGAAGATATTTCCTATGTCTGTATAGGAAATATTTACACACGGGTAAGCGGCTGTTTAATTATTAGCCGCATCAATGCAGCTATGGTTGCGGCTTTGTAAGATATAAAACATTTAGACATCAATAGTTAATATTATATTTATCAGGAAGTTGTTTGGGAAATAATTTGGCACTTGTATTGCTTATTAAACAACAAGATACAAGATTCAGGATGCAAGATACAGGGTATTGTGCATCGTGCTATAAAACTTGATTGTATCGGTAAATTTCAGATAAAGATTTTTAATAACTTTCGTGTTCGCCATTAATTCCAGAGGGCAATTGCTATGACAACAAATCTGTTGACTCAAACAGTTAAAGAAGATCTGAAAATAGTTCAGGATACGCTAAGCGATATCAGATGCCTTGCTAAATTACATTATTTATTACATCATCCGCGTTCTGCTGATAAATTGATGGATGAGTCTTACGACAGCCTGAAAGAACTTAATCTCAAGGAAATCGGATATGCCTTAACTTCGGTGCTTGATCTGCAAAGGATATTTCCTCTGGTCAACAACATTACTGTCAGCGGGACGGGCAGTTTGTCCGGAATTATTGTGTTAGTCAATGGAGATGAAGTCCAGTTAAAGGCCGCAAAAGGTCTGCCCAGCCACGTAGCGAATGATTCAATATTTAAGGTGGGAGACGGAGCCATCGGGTGGGTTGTGAAATGTGGGAAGTCGCTGGTTATTGATGATATTGAAAAAGATTTGCGTTTTAATAAGCAACAATTTCAGTGGTATCTTGGGAAAACAGTACTCTGTGTTCCCATAAGGGCAAGAGGCAGGGTTGTTGGTGTAATAAGCGTAAATAGTAAAAAGTCAGGAGATAGTTATACGGATAATGACGTACGATTCCTTGAAACAATTGCGGCATACGTAGCTATCGCTATCAGGAATACGGATTTGTATGAGAGATTGAAAAATCCTAACAAACTAGACCACTTTACTTCTACGTATTATGATAAAAATCATAAATATCTTCCTGTTACATTGAGAAGTATAAAAACAGGCGCCTTTGCAGGATGTGATCTGTATTTACAAACCGTAGTGAATGATGAAAATAAATATTTATTGTATTGCAAGGGTAATAACCTATTTGATGACGAACGGAAAGAATCCTTTGTAAAGAAAAATATCAATAAAATTTACGTTGCAAAGAACGGCAATGCGCAATACTTGCGATACATGGAAACAAATCTTGAGCAGGTTGTTCGCGATGAAATGGCTACGTTGCATGAGAGAGTTCATATTGTCTATGAAGTTGCAACAAATATAATGACAGATGCTTTGAAAGACTCAAGCGTTGGTATCAGCGTTGAAAGGGCAAGGGATTGGACTACGGTTGCACTTGATTTTATGTTAAAGGATAAAGAAGTTTACTCGCATCTGATGGAAATGTTGACATACGATGAGAATGTTATGAGGCATTCGGTAAATACAGCCATATTAGGGTTACTATTTGGATATTATCTTGAGATGCCTGCCAATGATCTTTTGACCTTAGGCACCGGGTTGCTTTTGCACGATATTGGTAAAGCTAAGATAGACCATTCTATGATGAAAAAGGATATGGAAGAGTTGACAAAAGAAGAAAGAGAACAGATGAGAAAACATACCGATTTGGGTTTTATTCTTCTGTCAAACAGCGGCAATCTATCCAGGGAAGCCTGCCTCATTGCAAAACAACACCATGAACGATATAACGGAAAAGGATACCCGGAGAGTCTGAAGGGTGAAGAAATCCACTATTATAGCCGTATAACACGTATTTTGGACGAATTTGAAATACGGATGTCTAAGAATACTGCAAACGACTCTAACGCCGCTTTTAACGTTTTACAGAATATGGTAAAGGGAATGGATGGAGACTTTGATAAAGGGATATTAAAAAAGTTTATTGATTTTTTACAGGTTAGTACTGGTGAAGAATCAGATGAAGTTCAACATAAAGTAGTTGAATTAGTAGAGTAGAATACGAAGAATAACCGACGGCGCCTGGTTATTCTTGGGATTCTTCCAAAAAATGTAATTGTATTATATTGTGAACTTTAACAAGGAGGTTTAAATATGGGTGCGAGAATCAATACCAATATTGGCGCTTTAAACGCGCTAAAGTCATTGAACGATGTTGGTAACCGGTTATCAGTAGCTCAATTAAGGTTGGCCACAGGCAAAAGAATTAATAGTGCATCTGATGATGCCGCAGGTTACTCCATCGCCAAAAAGTTTAACGCCCGCGCGGAGGGTCTTGGCCAGGCATTAAACAACATCGGCTCTGCCAAGAACCTTATCGCAGTTGCGGAAGGGCACTTGAGTAACATCGTTGACATCCTGACTCAGATGAAAACAAAGACCACCCAGGCAGCCGATGACTCACTGGGCACTGCTGAGCGTACCGCCATTAAAGGAGAACTGGTAAAATTAACCAATCAGATTGACCTTGAGGTTAATCAGGCAAGATGGAACGACAAAACAATATTCAGCGGCGCTGCTACATCCGCTGCATCAAGCGCAAGCGGACTGTTCAGGTTCCAAATCGGCGCAGGTGCTAGCAATACAAATGATATAATGAAGTTTGATTTACTTGCAAAGGCCAACGTCAGCTTTGATTCGGCTGCTTCAAGCAAAGGTTTTTCTTCTTCCGGGTTAAATGTGTCGGTTGCTACTGGCGCACTTGCCGGTTCAATAATTGGTTCGGCAGCGTCTGCTCAAGTATTAATGGGCAGGATAGATATTGCTATAGCCGATGTGTCTGAGGCATTGAGCTATGTAGGTTCAGTAGTAAACAGGTTGACGTATCAGGAGACAAGCTTGACTATATCCAAGACGAATACCGAGGCAGCGAGGAGTCGTATCGAGGACGCCGACATGGCGTTTGAGCAGTTGGAGGCGACTAAGCTGCAGATATTACAGCAGACCGCCAGTGCGATGCTTGCCCAAGCAAATACAGGACCACAGGCAATATTGAGTCTATTCAAATAAATAGTTGAATTGTATAGGAATTTTCATTTTATTTAAGATGACCGTTTTGCGTTAGTAAAACGGTCATCTTTTTATGGTTTTCTGGGAATCGTTTAAAATAATGTAATGAAACCACAAGGTAGTAGTATGGCACTCCTTTCTGCCTGTCTCATTGTTAAAAACGAATCACTCCTTCTCTCTCGTTGTCTTGAGAGCCTCCGTTCTTTTGTAGACGAGATAATCGTTGTTGATACAGGCTCCACCGATGACACAATAGAAATAGCGCATAGCCATGGCGCACAGGTGAAATATTTTACGTGGATAGATGACTTTTCTGCCGCTCGTAATGAGTCATTACGTCATGCCAGTGGCGACTGGATTCTTTATATTGATGCAGATGAAGTTATTGATAGTGTAAACGCCGGTAAAATTCGCCAGGTAATTACACAAAAGGATATCATGGGCGCCACTGTGCGCCAGTGTATTCCTCAGCAAGCGGAGAATATCGTTACCGCTTTTTATATTGAGTACTGCCGTCTTTTTCGACATCATCCTGCTATTCGATTCGAAGGGGCAATTCATGAACAGATTCTTCCATCAATAGAACGTATTGGAGGAAAGGTATTACGCACGGACATTGTGATTCATCATTGGGCGTATGCAGCTACTGAAGAGAAAAAGCGTCATCGGGCAGAACGAAACCTTTGTTACCTGCTAGCCGAGGTAAAACGGATGCCAGACGATCCATTTGTGCATTTCAATCTTGGGATGACTTACCGGGAACTTGGACAACAGGATATGGCAATTCGCTCCTTTCATCGTGCATTGGACAAAGACGATGGCCATATCAAGCGTGAACTCATAGGTCAGATACACTTAAATCTGGCTAAACTATACCTGGAATCGGGCAATAGCTCAGGAACAGCGTACCATGCTCATCAAATCTCAACTTTTGAACCTGACAATCCCTTGTCTTATTATATATTGGCAACACTGGCGGTAACTAACAATCAATTTAATACAGCAATCAAGTATCTGGAGAGTGCAATACAAATTACCAAAGGCAAAGAAGAATTATCTCCAAGCGCAGATTTGAATATGTCCAGAATTTATTTAGAACTAGGCTGTTGTCGCAGCGCAGCAGGTGATTATCAGGGTGCAGAGGCGGAGTTTATTCGTTCTATAGAGTGTAATGCTTCGGTTGCGTTACCCCATTTGTTATTGGGGAATTGTCGCTTTATGCGTGGTGACCTGGATGGGGCCAGGGATATGTATGAGCGTACCCTTGTCCTGGACCCATCGAGGGAAGACGCGCAGCGTGGCCTTGCCTTGTGTTGCGGGCGTGAATAATGGAAAAGGTGAGGATGGATGGCTATTGAAGAATCTTTACAACGGGGTATTGGTCTAGCAGGACAGGGAAAGTTGCATCAGGCGCTTAGTATCTTTGAGGATATTCTTAAAGATTGTCCTGATGAGCCCCGTGTCCTCTTCAATGCTGCGGTGATTAATAACCGGTTAGGGTATAGAGATCGTGCACTAGGTTTGTTACAACGTAGTATAGATGCTGATTCCTCTTTTGCCAATCCTTACTATTATCTTGGTCAGTTGTATTTGCAAAATGGATGTTACCAGGAAGCTTATGATGCATTTCGTAATACAATTGCCCGTGATGTTGAATTTGCTTCGGCTTATGAGGGAGCAATGTCGGCAGCATCGGCTATAGGTCTATCTGTAATTGCTGATGAGTCAGACGTTATTTTTTATACCGGCGGTTATCCGTTTCATGGCGGGACGATGGAAGAAAAAGGGCTTGGAGGCAGCGAAAGCGCCCTTATTTACATTGCCCGTGCCTTGGCTGCAAAGGGGATCAAGGTGCGAGTTTTTTGCAACTGCGAAAGGCCCGGTACCTATGATGGTGTGAGTTACGACGATCTGGTGGATTTTCACATTTACCGGAATCTGTATAAATTGCCAGTGCTCATTTCCTCCCGCTCACTACGGCCTTTTAAGGTTGATTTACAGGCACAGTTGCGTATCCTTTGGATACATGATGATATTAATGTTCCATTTTTAGAAGGGGAACGTCCGTCTCGTCTGCCCATTGATCGTATTTACGCCATTAGTCGTTGGCAGAGAGACGTGTGGTCGCGCCATTTTAGTATTCCCGCAGAACGTTTCTTCCTGACACGAAATGGTGTAGATTTGAAGTTGTTCAGACCCGCTGAAAAGCGGAATCGTAATCGTTTAATTTATGCCAGCCGTCCTGATCGGGGATTGAATATTTTGTTGAAACTGTTTCCCTGCATTCGACAACAAGTCCCAGATGCTGAGCTGCACGTTTATACCTATCAATTACCTGATGATAATCTTGAAGACCCTATCTGGCAACAGGTGCGTCAGCCCGGGGTGTTTGTACGGATGGGCTTACCCAAAGCAGCACTGGCAGAGGAAATGGCTACTGCCCGCCTGATGGTGTATCCAAGTACCTGGAGAGAGACATCGTGTATTGCCGCAATTGAAGCTCAGGCTGCAGGAACACCAATAGTTGCCAGCACACTGGCGGCATTGTCGGAAACGGTGGCAGATGGTGTCAGTGGACGACTTATTCCGGGAGATCCCAATACTGACGAGTTTGGCAGACAGTTCGTTGAGGCAGTCGTTGATTTAATGAATAATGACGAAGCGTGGCAGAGCCTCAGTCATGGCGCCCGTAGTCGGGTTGAGTTGCTTTACGATTGGGATATCCTTGCAAAAGAGTGGATTACCGAAATACAAAGGTTGGTAGATACAAAAAATGCGATTTGTTAACAGATTTTAGATTTACGAATTACGATTTTCTCAATCGTTCGACTGAGCGCTTTGCTGGTTCAATCGTCCTCGATTGAACCAAAATATTTCGGTTCAGACTATAAGCCTGAACCAGCGCAGGAGAGTTGTCATTTCGATGGAGCGGAGCGACTGAGAAATCTTAAGATTCCTCACTTCGTTCGGAATGACAGGCATTCAATGTTAACTTATTTAAGACGTTTACTATAGTGTCAAATACGGACATTACAAGCTGCTGGTTTGTAACGCTTCTGTCTGAACGTTGTCTTGCACCTGAACCCACGTCTCTCGTAATTCTTTTAATATCTTTAAAGTGATATCAAAATTACCACGTTTGACCTCCCGCATGCAGTAATCGTACAATCTAAATAAAGAATTGGCAATTTCCGCATAATCAAAGTTGAGTGAGTCGATTAACTCGACAAGAACCGTGCTTGCTTTTGATTCGTCTCTCCGATTGCAAGCAGTAATCCCGGCATCATAAGCCTTTATCAGCAGTTGAACAGGGTTTAACGTCATTATTTCCTGCTCCAGATATGCGGTGCTTATTTTTTTTGTAGCGATCATAATTTAGGACTCCTTTTTAAAAAATATCTGATAAAGTAAAGAGTTATTTATGTTTATTTATCCGCAGACATCGACAAAAACGGGTGAATTACTCATGTGCTTTTTTAAATCATTCACAAGATGTTTGCTTTCCTGGATCTTTTCCAGATTAAATGTAATATCTTTTATGTAATTTTTTATTAAAGCAATATTCTCTGTGTCAAAAATAACTACCGAATTTAATATTTGTTGAATTTCTTGTAATAACTTGTCTGTACATGCTTTTCCTTTATTATCGGCAGAATCGGCGCATTCTTTAATGGAATCGTAATATTTTTTTGAAGATATAATCTTATCGATTAACAGCCCCCGTTCTTCCATTTTTTTACTCAGGATGTCTTCAT